>CAXNGM010000109.1:0-7293 GCA_964201695.1 Bacteroidia bacterium
ATGAAACTCCCAAGTGGATATTTTGTTACGTATGGTGGAGCATTCGAGAATTTAAATGCAGCAAAGGCGCGACTTAGCATCATGGTTCCTGTTTCGTTATTACTCATTTTTTTATTGCTGTATTTTTCATTCCATTCTGTACGACAAGGATTACTAATTTATTCAGCCATTCCGCTTTCGGCTATTGGAGGTATTTTGGCGTTAACCTTTCGGGATATGCCATTCAGTATTTCTGCTGGTGTTGGTTTTATAGCGCTTTTTGGCGTTTCGGTTCTCAATGGAATTGTGCTTGTGGCAGAGTTTAACCGCTTAAAAGAAGAGGGTTGGACCGATCTCAGAAAGATTGTTCTCATGGGCACTAAAATTCGTTTGCGACCGGTGTTGATGACCGCCTTTGTTGCATCGCTCGGATTTCTCCCAATGGCATTAAGCAAAGGAGCTGGAGCGGAAGTCCAAAGTCCATTGGCTACAGTTGTAATTGGAGGATTACTCATTGCTACTTTTTTGACTCTGTTTGTCTTACCTATTTTATACATCTTGTTTGAATCGCGTGCTGACAAGAAAAAACAGTCGGCTGCAAATACAACCTTGATCTTATTGTTTTCACTGATAGTCGGAACAACGGGTTCTATTCAAGCACAAACGCCCATCTCGCTTCAAACTGCAATCGATTCGGCTTTAGCAAACAACCTTCAGGTGAAAAAGCAAATGCTTCTTTCGAACTACCAAAAACAACTTCAAAAAACAGCTTGGGATATTCCGCAAGCAAATTTCAATTCAGAATTCGGGCAACTCAACAGCCGCTATTCAGATAGTCGATTTGGAATTTCTCAATCGTTTAGTTTCCCAACAGTATATGCGAAACAAAAAACGCTCTTAAATGAAGAATACAAAAGCAGCGTGTTGAAATTGGATCTTGAAAAGGCCGATTTAAAGAAAGCGGTTTCTCAAGTGTATTATTCAATCTTGTTTATAAATGCCAAAGAGAAACTCTTGTTCAAAAGTGACAGTATCTACAGCGAATTTTTAATCAAGGCGGAACAACGTTTTTCGCAAGGAGAGACTAATGTTTTAGAAAAGGCATCTGCCGAAATGCAACGAGGGCAAATAGCAGTTCAATTGCAAAAACTCTTGTTGGAACGCTCGATGCTCTTAGCCGAATTTCAGCTTTTGCTTAACACGACAACCTTGTATTCCCCCGAAAACGAACTACTGAAAATTAATCAGATTCCTATTGTCGGCTCGGCAAATCTCCAACACCCTCAGTTACGCTTGTTGGAACAAGACAAACAAATTTCATTGGCCAATTACAAACTCAATCGAGCACAATTTTTACCGTCCATTTCAATGGCATATAACAACATGAGCATGTTTGGATCGGGCTCCGACAATAAATCCTATACCTATTCTTCGAGATTTCAGTCGGGACAGTTTGGGCTTGGAATACCGCTTTTTTATGGTGCCCAACGCGCTAGGGTGAAGTCGGCGGGAATTCAACAGCAGATAGCGGAAAATGCATTTGCCGCCGGAACGTTTAAATTTCAAAACGAACTTTCTCAATTAGCCGCGCAATTTCAATCGTTCACAACAACAGCCAATTACTTCGAGCAATCGGGACTGAAAAATGCAGGTCTAATTATGAAAACGGCTAGTCTTCAGTTTCAAAATGGAGACATCAATTACCTCGACTGGGCGCTCTTAAACAACCAAGCAATTTCAATTGAAAACGACTATCTGGAAGCAATTCACAATCTGAATTCGGTCGTTATCCAAATCAATTACCTTAACAACAACTAATATGAAATTTATATATCGAATCGCATTGTTATGTATTCTCGCTTCATGCGGAAGTTCTTCAGAAGAGAAAAACATGGAGCCCGCATTGCAAAGTCAAACCGTTACGTTAACAACTGCTCAGGCCAAAAACGCAAATCTTTCATTTAGCAAACTCGAAAAGAAACCCATTTCCCGAACCTTGCAAGTGAGTGGAAAAATTGATGTTCCACCTCAAAATATGGTATCGGTGAGTGTCCCTTTGGGAGGTTATTTGAAATCGTCGCAGCTCCTTCCTGGCATGCATGTTCGGAAGGGAGAGGTGATTGCCGTAATGGAAGACCAACAGTACATTCAATTGCAGCAAGATTATCTAATTGGGCTTGCCAAATTGAAGTATTCCGAAAAGGAATTTGAAAGACAGCGCGAATTGAATTTAAGCAAAGCATCTAGCGACAAAGTTTTTCAGCAAGCCGAAGCAGAATACACAACCCAAAAAGTAACGGTGAAATCGCTATCCGAAAAGCTGAAACTTATTGGAATTGACCCGACGCGTTTAACGGAATCTACCATTTCTAAAAGCATCAATTTAATCTCTCCAATCGATGGTTTTGTAACACATGTGAATATGAACATTGGAAAATATGCGCAACCAAGCGAGGTGCTATTCGAATTGGTAAATCCAACCGACATCCATTTAGCTTTAACCATTTTTGAAAAAGACTTGGATGATATTTTTATTGGACAAAAATTGATGGCATTCAACAACAGAAACCCGGAAAAGAAACATGCTTGTGATATAATATTGATAGGAAAAAACCTTACGGCCGATCGAAATGCAGAGGTTCATTGCCACTTTCAAAAATATGACGAAACCTTGATTCCAGGCATGTTTATGAATGCTGAAGTTGAAATTCAAAATCAGATTTCGGAGGTATTGCCTGATGAATCTATTGTGCTTTTTGAAGGAAAGAATTATGTATTTGTTCAGCAATCGAACAATGTTTTTTCAATGGTTGAATTACAAATAGGTGTTTCGCAGGGCGGATACACTGAAATCCTAAATGGAAATTCATCTATTAACAATAAAAACATCGCAGTAAAAGGAGCTTATACATTGTTGATGCAATTGAAAAATACCGAGGAAGAATAATCCGAAATTAAAACTGCAAGTAAATAGGCATCACTTGTCCCGCTTGATTGAAATAGGAAATCAACATCAAAACTAGGGTTAGAATCACTGCTTTTATAGTCCAATGCAATTTACTCAATTGCCCAATTACCCAATCGTTCAAGGATAAAGGCAAGGCGTGCAAGAATAATGCAGCCGAAAGTATTCCGAGGGTGAGCTGGTAATTAAATACAAATGCAGGAATTGTTTTGAAATCGAACGAGCTGGTTATTTGTGAAAATAGCTCGATGGCTTGTTGAAATGTTTCCGCTTTAAAGAAAACCCATAAAGCGCAAATGATGTGAAATGTGATGATTAGCTTAAGTCCTTTGATTAAGAGATTTGATGGAGAAGCGCTTCGTTTAAAAAAATCGGTCCATCCCTTTTCAATAGCCAGTAATACTCCATGTGCAGCGCCCCAAAGCAAGAAATTCCAACTTGCACCATGCCAAAATCCTCCAATGACCATGGTGATAAATAAGTTGAGGTAAGTTCTGAATTTACCTTTCCGATTCCCACCCAAGGAGATGTACAAGTAATCGCGCAACCAGCTTGATAAGGAAATATGCCAGCGTCTCCAAAATTCGGTGATTGATTTACTTTGATAGGGTGCACTGAAATTGATATTTACATCAATCCCCATCCATTTAGCAATTCCAATAGCAATATCGGAATAGCCACTAAAATCGCAGTAAATCACCAAAGCGTATCCATAAACGGCAAACAAACATTCAACTCCCGTATATCGAAGCGGGTCGTCAAAAACCATATTCACCAAATGGGTACTTAGGTAATCCGAAATAACAACCTTCTTAATACAGCCGCTTGCAATTAAAAAAAAGCCTTTCGAAATATCTTGGCTGTTTAGCCAAACGGGCTTTCGAATTTGTGGAATAAAATCGGCGGCTCTCACAATGGGCCCCATCATTAGCTTGGGGAAGAAAGAAAGAAAAAAGAGGTAATCTCCGAAACGCTTAACGGGCTTGAACGATCTTCGGTAAATATCGATGGTGTAACTGATGTTTTCGAATGTATAAAAGGAAATACCAATAGGTAAAATCAAGTGTAACGGCTTTATTTGATTTGATTGGAAGCCATTTACGATTTCAATAAAGAAATCGGTGTATTTGAAATAGGCAAGTAATCCAAGGTTGATGATTAAACTAAAGACCAACATCAACTTGCGCTTATACAAGGTTCGGGTTTTATAGATAAGAGCACTTAAATTAAAATCGACAACGGCAGCCAATAAAACCAAGCCAACATACCAGCCGCAGGCCTTATAGAAAAAATATAGAGAGAAGATGGAAACAAAAGCTATGCGGGCAGATGCACGATTTCGCAATAAAAAATACCCGAAAAAAAACAGCGTCAAAAAGTACAGAAAGAAACTGCTGTTAAACAACAATGGATCTTCTGGTTGATAAACCAACAAGGATTTCAGAAGGTGGACATCAATCATTTTTTTGCTGAAATAATGTTATATCATAATGGATTGCTTTCGCTAGTAACGAACCTTGAATCAAATATCCTTTTCGGCTAAAGTGAATCCTTTGTTTGTCTGTTAGGCCTTTTGCAGCCCAGAAATTCATTGCATCGTGTCCGCCCATAATTTGATAAAAATCCCATATTGCCGCCTTGTGTTTTATGGCTTGTTTGTGCAAAATGGAACACACAATGGGGATATTTTTATTTTCGATATAGCGATAGGTTTTTCGTTTTCTTCTTCCAGAAACGCAAACCGCCTGTCCAACACCTGGAGGAGTTGTAATTAAAATGGAAGCATTCGGCAATGCGATTTGAAGCTTTGTTAAAAATGAATCAACCCGAGTCTCGAAAACAGAAGAATCGAAAATGCTTGAGTTATATGCTTCGTTTGTTCCTAATGAAATAATGATTAATTCGGCTCCAAGTTCAGCTAGTTGTTTGATGAAAAACTCGCTGTGTAAATAATGCTGATATTCTGCACCATTCACACCAATGGTATGAACTAAAGCGCCCTTGTTTTCATTTTCCAACGAAACGCCAAAGAGAGAAGAAGAAATGCCTGTTTTTACAATCGTGTCGTGCAAAACTCTCCAGGTGGAAACCGGTTTTAGAATGTTGAATTCAGAGCGCATATCACTGCTTTTGCCTTTATCTAATTCTGCAATTTCATTTCCCAAACTATCGCTTAACACATAACTAAAATTGCTATCGGCCAAGGATGCATGATACAGTACAATTCGATTCGGCATTCCGATGTTTAAACGATTTCGGGCTTTGAAATTTAGTCGCGCACTAAGCTGTTTACTATAAATGGTATGTCCAGAAATGCCAGTAGGTAAATTGCTTTTGTTGATGCAATTGCGTTTCGACTTCCAAACCTGCGTGGAACCAAAGTTATAATCACTAGGACCATTTGTACCTGCGGCTTGGTATGGAAAAACGAGTCCTCTACCCGCATTCCCAAATTGCAATTGCAAATCGTTTCGAATGGGTTCTGAGAAAAAGCCCGCTTGCACATGAGAGTCGCCAAGATGAACAACCCGAAGTTGGGATAGTTCGCCCTTGCTGAATTGGTTTGTAGACTTTAAGAAAGCCGAAAGTCCCGAGGTGTTTTGAATAAAATTCAGGGAGTCTTTAATACACGAAAGAGAATCGTTTTGGGCATTGATAGATCCCGAAACGAGTAAAATGAACATTAGAATTCGCCTCATTTTGAAACGGGTTTTGCGAATAAGGCTTCTGGATTCGACATGTTTTCTAATTTCTTTCCAAGGTAAACTTCGTATTCTTTCATCAGCCAATCATAGAATAATGTAGCAACAGTTTTCGCTCCTGCATGATTAAAATGGGTGTAGTCTTTGGCTGCTTTCCGAGGAGATTCTTCTTCTACCCAACGTTTCATTGAATCGTAACCTCCCATTGCTTGGTAAAGATTCCAAAAAACGACGCCTTCTTCGCGCGCTAGTTTTGCCTGCATACCAACAAACAATGGAATGTCGGATTCGGTGTGGTACTGTTGCCCAGATTTATATGATTTGTCACCTACGCTAGAAATTATGATTGTTGCATCGGGAAACGTGCGTTTGAATTTACGAATGGTCTTCCGAAACGATTGAAGGTACCAAGAATAATCGCCCACATTATGCCCAACTACATTGAGTCCGTAATGCAAAATCACGAGTTTGCAGTTTAGTTGATTGGATGCAAACTGATATGTTTCGTCTTTGATTGTATTTTGGGGCACCCCAGAATTTCCTCGAAATGAATAATTGTCGACATAAATACCCGGCCCATCTTCGAAATTTAACCCCATTACTGTTGGATTTCCTTCGATGAGTTTTAGGGAAATATCTTCAAATTGAATGCTATCAACAAGTGCAAGTGTTGTAATGGAATCTGCAGCATCGAAAGCAATCTCCGATTCGGTGTCGTGTTTTGTTATACTCCATTTCCCTGCTGAAGTACTTTTGTAGAATAGTTCAACATGGCGAAAGGCATCTTGCCATTTCGATTTCTTAAAACGTGCATTTGCGCCAGGTTGTGGCCTAAACGAAAAACCGCTCCATCCCAAATCAATACCTTCGGGAGGCTTGTTATTGAAATGATAAGTCGTCCAATTTTCATTAAATTGATGCGTAATACTTATCCGAAATCCAGCTGTTGCCGATGTAAGCGGCATAAATCCAATGCCCCGACCACCAAACTTTTGTTGCAAACTCTTTCGAAGATCCATCGTTATAAGATCGCCTTCTATCATGGAGTCCCCAAAGTAAGCAACGTGAATGGATTGGTCCTTTTGATGAAGCGAATACAATGCTTCAAAGAATGCACTCAAGTCGCCGAAACTGCTTATGGAGGTGTCGGCTAATAATTTAGTCGGTTCCACAAATGCAGAATCTTGCGAAGCTAATTGCTCTTCCGATTTATAGGTAATCTGTTTCTCCGGTCTCTTTGTTTTTATTTCAGAAAGAAAATCAGGGCTCCAAAATTCACCAATTTTAAATGGTGAAAATGAGATGACAGATAAGATCGCAGTGGTAAAAACAAGAAGCAATAAAGTCTCTACAAGCCTATTTTTCATTACAGGTAACCTTTGCTGTTTTAACGTTTAAGCTTTGCAAGCAGTCTATATATTTCTTCGATTGAGCGTATCTTATTCGAATTAAGAAAGCATAGTAATCTTCTCCTTCTCGAGTGTATTGTCTTAATTGCCACTTTTTGTAATAATCAACGCTTTCCTGCCAATTTTTAAAATGCATGTATTTTTTAGAATACCGAAATCCAAACAGATTGTTTTTGTTTAACATGTGTTTTGATTTAAACCAACCTGTTTCCCATATGGCTTGACGTAAAACAATGTC
>CAXNGM010000110.1:0-7277 GCA_964201695.1 Bacteroidia bacterium
CGAATGATAAGTGTATTTGTTTCAATATCACGTGACTCAATAATTACATTAAACGATTTATTGTTAAACAGAATATTAAATCGATTTGCAGAAATAGGAAGTAAATCCCAGGCAAACTCATTTCCGTTAACGGTTCCGTTTATACCATCGCTTTGAAACTCGATTGAATAAGAATTGGAATTGATTGTAGATTGAATCATGTTCAGACTTCTTCTGTAAGGATTGGATGTGTTGAATAATCTCGAATTACATTGTATAATGTATCACGTTCGATGGGAATTTTACCAACGGCATTAATCATATCAATAAGTTGAGCAGTTGTTAAACTAGGACTTTGTTCTTCCGATCCAGCCATAGAATATATTTTAGTTGAATCATCAATTGTTCCATCAATATCATCAACACCAAATGAAAGCGAGAGTTGAGCGGTATTTCGTCCAATCATTGGCCAATATGCTTTGATATGTCCGAAATTATCCATGTAAATGCGTGAAATGGCGTAATTTCTCAAATCTTCAATCACAGACACCTCCGAAATATAACTCATCTGATTTCCTTTATTTCGGAATTTGAGTGGAATAAACGTATTAAAACCGACCGTACGATCTTGCAATTGACGCAAACGTTCCATGTGATCGATGCGGTGCGCAAACGTTTCTTTATGCCCATAAAGCATGGTGGCGTTGGAAGGCATTCCAAGCTTATGAGCCGTTTCATGGATTTCTAACCATTCAGAGGCAGTACATTTATCACCTGCAATTTCTGCTCTTAGCGTTTCATCAAAAATCTCCGCTCCTCCACCTGGTAGGGAATCCTGACCATGATCTTTTAAAATTTGCAGGCCTTCCTCATAGGACATTTTCGCCTTTCTGCACATATAATCGAGCTCTACAGCGGTAAAAGCTTTGACATGAATTTCGGGACGAATGGCCTTTATTTTTTGAATAAGACTTGCAAAATAATGAAGTCCCATTTTAGGATGGACACCTCCAACAATATGAACTTCGGTAATTGGAAGTCCGTCATAGCTGCGTACTTTCTCAAGAATCTCCTCTTCCGATAATTCCCAACCATCCTCTTTCTGTTTTAACAAACGCGAATAGGAGCAGAATTTACAATCGAACACACAGATGTTTGTTGGCTCAATATGAAAATTGCGATTGAAAAAAGTGAAATTCCCATGGCGCTTCTCTCGGATATGATTGGCTAAAATCCCCAAAAATCCTAATTCTCCATATTCAAATAGGTAAATGCCTTCCGATGGAAGTATTCGTTCTTGGTTAAAAACTTTATTCGCAATTCTGAGCAGTTCCTTATCTGCAACAGCTTCTATGAGAGGATTGATTTCCATATATTGATTTGGCAAACTTACAACAAGCAACAAAGCAAAAGGTTATTGCTTATCGCATTATTGCAATTCGATGTGCAAATAACTTCCCGTTTTGAATCGCTTGGAAAATGTAAATCCCTTGAGCCAAGTCCGAACAATTTAGTTCTAAATGAGCATCTGATGTTATCCCAGAAAGCAGCTTCTTGCCATCCATCGAAAACACTTGCCAGCCATGACTTTTTTTAGAAGTTGGAAAAACAATGTGAACGAAATCTTGTGCAGGATTTGGATAAATCTGCAATGGACTTTGAACAAATTCTTGAATACCAACAGTTCCGCAAATTATAGGACGAATTGCCAATGAAATAGGTGAGTTGAATGTTGATGGACTGCTAAATTCTGACCATTGTTGAATTGAATCTTGAAACCAGGCCGTATTGATATTGATTTTGTCAATCTGGTTCGAATAAACAGCAATGGTATCTGAAGAATTTTCGGGATTTTTAAAACCTACATAAAAGCCACCATCGACTAATAATGACGATGGGAGCACAACCTCCGAACTCATGAAGTTATCTATATCCAGATTAATTTGAGAAAAAGGCAAACTGGCTTCCGTTAGCAAAGTACCTGGACTTCCGGCTGGATTTATTCCATCATTATCCCATATTCCAATGGTTAAATTACTCGAACCTGATGCAGAATATGCATACGCAAAATCTAGTTGAATTTTGTCGATTGTACTGGGTTCTGCAACTGAATGAAAATCGGAATAAGCAATATTTCCATAGGAATTTGTTCCTGTAAAATATCCCGTATCACCGGCAACAATTTCATTCGATAAATAATAATTAAATCCATCGCCTCCAACAATACTACTAAGCGTGTCGCACACTTGTTGGATAATTGGAGGTTGACAAGCCAATGAGCTTTGAATTGTATATCGGAAACTGTTTAATGTGGCTAACATTCGATTTTTTTGTCCAACAGAGAATGCATTCATGCAAGCATCGTCGGTGTAATCCATGAAATTCATAAACATATCTCCGGTGTTTGAGCAAGAAGTAGATGGTGATGAAGGACAACCGAAATAAAAACCTGCTTGATTGGGAGTATCATCAACCTGATCGGAACCTAAGCAATTGTTTGAACTACCGTCATCATCACCCCAAATATGCAATAGATTCAACCAATGTCCAACTTCATGTGTGGCGGTTCTGCCTTTATGGTAAGGAGTCAGAACAGTGCCTGTTCTACCAAAATGTTTATACATAATAACTACACCATCTTCGGCTGCTGTGGTTGTTCCGGGCAAAGTGGCAAATCCAATAACTTGATTGGACATATTACACACCCAGATATTCAAATATTTCCCTGAAGGCCAGGCATTGACACCACCTGTTGTGGCATATTTCATAGAGCTTCCTATGGAAAAGGAAGAAGCTGCAGTTTGTGTGCGAGTAATACCCGAGGTAGCTTGATTTAAGGGATCCGTTTTAGCTAAGCAAAATTGGATTTCGCAATTGGCAACTATGTTATTGAACATAGATGGCGTTTGAGAGGCATCAGCATTTAGGCGTGCATAATCTTCATTCAACACATCAATTTGAGATTGAACTTGGGCATCCGAAATGTTTTGTTCTGAAGTATTATAGATAACATGAACAACTACAGGAATGGTAATAACCGATCGGGATGAGTTGCTTTGAGTTGCGATCCAATGACTAATTTGCCCTTCGATGCTTTCTCTATTCGATGCCAATTCAGGATTCATTTGAAGAGCATTCGAATAAGCCTCCATCGTACCGCAATTTCGCTGTGCATGAATGAACGTTGAAAATAGGATTGAGCAAAAAATAAGCAGCGTTTTCATTTTGAAATTTTTATAACTCGAAATCATAAACGATTTGTATTGGGTCTATACATTAAATTAATGAGCGAATTTAATCATTTAGATTTGATACAAATGAATGATTCATTGTAATTTGGTATGGATTCCTGTTACTTTGCGCTATGGCTTATCGAATTTTATTGGCGGAGGATGAAGAGAGTTTGAGAGAACTCATTGAGTTGAATCTTGAGCTCGAAGGATATCATGTTGACTCTGTATTAGATGGGAAAGCGGCGTTGGAAAAAACAAAGCAGGCGCATTACAATTTGGCGATTTTAGATGTGATGCTTCCGCTTTTGGATGGCTTCGCTGTATGTGAGAGTATTCGTCTTGAAAATCAGGAGCTCCCGATTATTTTTCTGACAGCTAAAAATACAAGTGCTGACCGTGTTTTAGGATTAAAGCTTGGAGCGGACGATTATTTAGCAAAACCATTTAATCTGGAAGAATTATTACTTCGGGTGCAGGCTTTGATAAAAAGAGGGCTCGATCGATCAGCTAAAAGTTCCGAACTTGAATCGTATCATTTTGGTGAAAATAAAATCGACTTTGCTCAATACACCATAAGTACCTTTCGAGGGGAAACCATTACGCTGACAAAAAAAGAGATCCAATTATTAAAATTACTTATCGATCGAAAAGGCGAGGTTGTTTCGCGTAAACAAATTCTTGAAAAAGTTTGGGGCTACGATATCTTCCCATCCACGCGAACCATCGACAATTACATTCTGGCTTTTAGAAAGTACTTTGAGAAGAATCCACGCGAACCTGAATTTTTCTTTTCGATTCGAAGTGTAGGCTATAAATTCATGGACACTATTTAACAACAAACAAGCGTGTTGCCGTTTTATCTTGGCTATCTATTTTAATAAAATATAGACCAGCAGAAAGCGTCGGGATTTGGAATTGTTGCAATTGATTTCCTTCTAGATGGGTAGAAAAAACAATTCTTCCCGAAACATCCAGCAAGCTAAATTGGGCAGGATCTAAAACACCTTCCAGGAAAAGTGGGCCATTATTCCAAGGCTGAGGGTAAAGAGAGAAATTTAGTGCGCGAGAGGCTTCATCGATGCCAACAAAAACATATGGATAATTTGCTGAGATTGCCGAACAGCCCTCTAAATTCTCCACAATGACACTATAATTTCCTTCAACTTCGGGTTGAATCGATGTCAAATTAGTACTGTTTTCAATTGCAATTCCATCTAAATACCAGATCCAATTAAAACCAGGTCCCGCATTATAAAGTAGCTTGTAGGTAATTGGATTAAAAAAAAGCGTTGGTGGTTCTGGATTTTGGAAAACCTGAATTTCGATTTCAGGAGAGAAAGTCCCACATCCTCCATCCGAACGAATTTCCACTTGATACATTCCTGGATCCGAAGTGTAAATAGAAGGTCCATTTGCCCCAAATAACTGCTCACCATTAAAATACCATTGATGAAAACTGCTTGAATCGACCGAAAGCAGCACTGAATCTCCCGCACAAATTGATGTATCTGAATAGGAAACTATTGGCGAATCCGGCGAATCGAACACAATTAAAGTATCGGAATTTGTAAACGACAAACCAATTTGAGTCCCAATGGTATAGCTTCCATATCCTTGACTTGTATTGAAGTTAAAGGTGCCCGGTGCAGAAATCTGAAGTATTGTCGAACCCAAGTTATCATTCGCAGTAACAACATCTTCATCGAAAAAAGTAAAACCAAATACAGGTTCATTAATCACATATTGCAGACCGGTTAGAGAGAATGCTGTATTGTTGTCAATTGTTACACTTTGTTGTGTAGAAGAGCCAATGGTTAACTGAAAATATACATCGGGTGAACCTGTGCATGTTCCTATGAAAGGGATGGAAGGTTCTTCAATATCGCCACACCAGTTAGAGCCTGTTGCATTAAACGTAACACTTTCGAGCACATAATCGAGGAAGTTCGTTTGAAGATTTACAACATAGGTATCGGGCAAGGCATAGAGCTGTGTTTCTGGAACCATTTCGGAAGATGTATTGCCATTTCCAAAATCCCATACATAACTAATAGGCTGCGTTGAACTGGTAATTAATGCTTCAAAATTAACTTCAAGCGAATCGCATCCCGAAACAGGATCGAAAGTAAAGCCAGAATTGCCTCCTGCTCCCGGAAGAACGAGCAAAGGAAGCGTAAATGTTTGTGGTGCTGTGGTTGAAATGGGTGCCGAAACAGAAGCAATTACATTTACGGCAATGGTATAAGAACCAATGGCATCAGGAATTCCACATATTTTAACGCATCCTCTTTGTGATAAGGGATCGGAAGTAATATCGTAAATATTGTCAGCATCACTAGCTGTCCAAGTTAGCCCGCTTGGGAGTCCTGAAATAGAAGTGATTGTAATTTGAGAAAGGGTAACGGTTATTCCTCCATTATCAAATTGTTGAGGAATAAAGAATGTAACATCGGTGTCATAAGCTATTCCTTGGGATGCATTGGGTAGAACTTCGGGACAAAGTGCAGGTGCTATCGGATTCGCTGTGCATGTTGTATTTATTGTACAACTGGTGCATTGTGCAGAAATTTGCACATTAAATACAAGCACTATTATTAACGATAAGATCTGTTTCATATTGAAATAAAAATCCAAAGTAAGAAATTGTACCGATTGAACACTACAAATACTATTTTTAGCTGCATGAAACATTCAAAACTCCAATCTTACTTATTGTCCGATAAAATTGAGGCGGGAGTAGATGAAGCTGGGCGTGGTTGTCTTGCGGGTCCTGTTGTTGCGGCGGCAGTGATCCTTCCCAAGGACTTCCACCATCCATTTTTAAACGATTCGAAACAATTGAGCCGTAAACGAAGAGATGAACTTCGAATAATTATTGAGAATGAGTCCATTGCTTGGGCAATTGGCAAGGCAAGTGTGGATGAAATAGATACGATTAACATTCTTCAAGCATCGTTTCTTGCCATGCATCGCGCAATTTCGCAGTTAAAACCAGTACCTGAATTCTTGTTAATCGATGGCAACCGGTTTAAAAAGTACCCAGATATCGAACATAGCTCAATTATAGGTGGTGATGGGAAATTCCTTTCAATTGCAGCTGCTTCTGTTTTAGCCAAAACACATCGTGACGAAGAAATGGAACAGCTCCATGATAAACACCCTCAATATTGTTGGGATAGAAATATGGGATATGGCACAGTGTTGCATCGCGATGCCTTGATTGAATATGGTCATTGTATTCACCATCGGAAATCTTTCACCCTACTAAACAAGCAATTATCATTGTTCAATTAATTTTGGATTAACGCCTTTTTTATATCTGTTAGCGAGGTAGATTTAGAGAAATTACAAAAAGATGTTTAGAAGCACCTTGCTACTGATTGTCGTTTGGACATTGCTTTTTTTTCAAGCAGGATGCAAACGAGATGATTTTTCGAAACTCGCCGAATCGGAATGGAATCCAGATTTTGCATTTCCTTTAGTTAATTCGACCTTGACAGCAGCAGATATTTTGGCTGAGGATAATTCTTCCACACTCATTTCTGTTGGAGAATCCGGCATTGTTGAAGTGATTTATTCAACAACAAACAAAGGCAAAAACGCATCCGAAATCATCAATCTTCCATTGGTAAATTTTACAAATAATGTATTTGCTAGCGCGATAAATACAGATGCATTCAATGCAAACGAAACCATTGGAACAACCTTAATTGATTCTGTTTCCTTTAACATTCCATATACACTCGATGCGCAATTAGGGAGTCTTTCTCGAATTGATACAGCTTATTATAAATCAGGATTACTCAAATTGACCATCGATTGTTGGATTCCTCACAACAGTATTCTGAGCATAGAAATTCCAGAGTTGATCATTAACAACGAAATTTTCAAAGAGGATATTCCTTTTAACTATACGCTCCAAAACCCGATGGTAATTTCTCTTGAACGAAATCTTCAGGGAGCTTACCTCATTCCATCTGCCAGTTCAGAATCAATTCAGATAAAGTACACAATCCGAACAACTCGAACAAACAATCAGGATATTCCAAGCAATTACCAATTTAT
>CAXNGM010000111.1:0-7248 GCA_964201695.1 Bacteroidia bacterium
CCGCATTCTTTCGCCGATCCTGCTTAATTAAATCATTATCGTGTAAATGGCGAAACGCTGCCTCGCCGCCTGGACGATCCCAGCGCACTTTAAATCTGCTTAACTCTATCAGGCATCCCGAATTGACTTTGGGGGCATTACCTCTAACGGTTTCGGGCTTGGCGAAGGTGGCGATTTTCACCACAAATGTTCATACGAAGCACGAATGTTCAAATTTATGAAAAACTGTCATACGAAGCACTGAACCGCCACTTTTGCCAAACCCGTGTTAGTGGCTGGGCTTCTTGGGTTTCTTGCTTGATTTTGCTTTGCTATTAAAGTCAAGGGCAAGGTTAATCCAATAGTCAAAGTCTGCTTTTGATTTCATTCCGTTTTCGTCTATCATAATATAACCTTTCATTGGCCGTTTGGTAAAGTCCATTGTTCGGCAACCAATTTTTTCAATTACTGTTTCGTGTAATGTTGGGTCAATTCGGCACATCAATTCGTCTTTGATAATGCCTACACACATTTTGTTATTATACATAAATGTCAAGCCACCCATCATTTCTTTTTCTTCAACGTTGGGTAGCTCGACAAATTTTTCTCTTACTCGATTTGCTAAATGTTCATCGTAAGCCATTTTATTTTTCAGCGTAGTTTTTTAGTCCTGTCAGAAATTTATTAATACCTGAATTGAACTGTTTGCCTATCATCATTTTGTCCATAAGCACTCCAAGAACACCAAACTTTACAGTATATTCCATTACTTGTTGTACTTTGGTTTGGTTGCCAATTTTCTCAAAACTATAAGTGTGTTTCAACGCCTTGATTGGAAATGAACAATCAGTTAATTGATAAGCTAACTCTTCATTAGTTTTGAAAATTGTTATTTTCTCATCAAACCAATTTTTGCCGTCTTGCATAAGCACTTTTCTTTTGGCTTCAAGCCCTGTTTTGTTTTCAGAAATTAAAGTTGCTTTTTTAACAGTTGGGTCGGTTTTGTCCAAAAGTTCCAAGTCTGTGAGTATGCTCCATATTTTGTCAACGGAAGCGTTTATAGTTATATCATTTACTAATTTACCCATTGTTTATTTTCTTGAATGTAACGCAACTTTATTTCCCTCAGTGTCGATAAAATGAGCCATAAAACCATTTGCACCAATAGCCGTTTTTGGCATTACAATTTTTCCACCTGCATTTTCTACCTTAGAAAGTGGTGTGGCTAAATCATCTCCGCCATTAAGATAAATCAATGCACCTTTTGCAGTAGGTTCATAGCCTTCAGCTTTTGTAATGCAACCACCAATACCGCCACCTTGCATATCAAATGGAAAGAATGCGGACTTCATTCCTCCCATTTCCATAGGCATCATTTCCGAATCCATAATTGTCTCATAGAATTTTTTTGCTCTTGCGAAATCAGATACTGGGATTTCGAACCAATTAATTGAATTTGTCATTTTTATTTTTTTTAGATTGTGAGCTGCAAATATACAAAACTACTTTAATTTTGCAAGTGGTTGTACTTTTTTATATTTTTGCGTTATGAAAGCGATTAAAAGGAAGTCGGATTGTCCGATAAATTTTGTATTAGAAATTTTTGGCGATAAATGGACTTTCCTTATTGTCAGAGATTTAATGTTTAAAGGCAAGCACTTTTATGGTGAATTCCTGATGTCGGAAGAAGGCATTGCAACTAATATTCTTTCTGATAGATTGTCTTTACTTGAAAGTAACGGAATAATTAGCAAGTCAAGCGACCCAAGTCATAAGCAAAAGATAATATATCGTCTTACTCGAAAAGGAATTGATTTAGTTCCTTTATTAGTCGAAGTCATTATGTGGTCTGCCAAATATGATAAAGATTCGGCTGTCGATATGAAGTTTGTCAAAAGTGTCAAACGAGATAAGGTCGGTATGATTTCTCAAATTACCAGTAGTCTTGTCGATGAGTTGGGTGTCTCCTAGCCTTGCCACTAACGGTTTCGGGCTTGGCGAAGGTGGCGATTTTCAGCACAAATGTTGATGCGGAGAACCAAACTTTGATTAACCACAAATGTGTCTGCGGAGCACTGAACCGCCACTTTTGCCAAACCCGTGTTATGTGTAGTTTTTATTTGTATTTCGGCTTGTAGTTGTTGTAAGTCTTGTTGTCTGGAGTTGTCTTGATGTGAGGAGCTACATAGCTACCGTTGCTTTTTTGATAGCCACTTTGGACTTTGTATTGTCCGCCATTGCTGTAATTTCTTTCAGTCTTAGGTGCAGAATAAGATGGTGTTGAGTAGCTGTTTCCATAAGTTTGTTTGTTGGAATTGTAACGCATATCAGGTGTTCCGTCTTTTTTGGTCTGAGCGTTAACACTTAGTGTAAATAAAGCCATAATTGTCAAAATAAAGAGATTCTTTTTCATTGTTTTAAGTTTTTAATTTTTCCCTACTCTATTCAGTTTTCGGCATCCCTGTTTTTTTAATAGTCAATTTGAATTTCATATGATTTACCGTCTTCACCGTCAACGCTTGCATTACCATCTTCGTCAAGGTCGGCATATGAAATATGGTCTTCGTCTAAGTAGCCGTCATTGGGGAAATTTATTTGCACTATTTGACAGTCCTGAACTTCAACGTCAAGAGTGTATGTTGCCGAATATCCTGTTTCAGAGTTATTGTAGTCAACTGTTGCAGAATAAGTGTCGTCTTTAAATTTACATCCAGAATTATTTTCATTGTCTTCATCTCCTTCGTTATTGTAAGATGAACTGACGGAGTATTCGGTTTTACGGTTACTCTCTTCAGACTTAGATGAGCAGGAAAAGAATAAACAAACAAATGTTGTCAGAAAGTAAAATGATAGTGTATTGTTTTTGATATTATAACTCATATTTGATAATATTTTAAGAAAACAAGGGTTACACAAAAGCATAACCCTTGTCTAATTTATCTGTGCGACCAACAATAGTAGCTTCCTTGTTGTGAACAGTTCCTGCATTGATAGCCGTCAGCTTTAATTTGAGAGCAACGACCATACTGACAATCGTAATTTTCAGTAACAATGTTATTACTACTTTCCTTTTGAGTAAAAGCAGTTAAAGCTGTAAGAGAAAGTCCGATTGCACTAATTAAAAGTAATTTTTTCATATTAACTTTTTAGTTTTTGCTTACTCTATTCAGTTTTCAGCATCCCTGTGCCAACTATTTTTTAAGTCGTTCGTCAGCATTTATTGACTTTTGGTTGGTCAGTCCAATTTGAATAACCGATGTGTCGAATATACAAAATTACACATAACGTTTCGCGCACAGGCGCATACCCTTTTCGGGTTGCGCTTGTGCGCTGTTAGCAGTTGGCCAACTTATCTTAAAAACCAATTTCTACAGTTTCATTTTGACATGGCGATTTTATAGTAACAGATCTTTTATTCTCTGTAGGATAAAGCATAAATCCTGTTTTTTGAATTGCTTTTAAATTTGTTATTCCAATAGGAACATTCAGATTATATTCTGATTTTCCTTTAATTGTTTCAACTAACATTCCATTATTATAGAGGTCATATGGATAGGTTGATTTATTTATAACTTTAACTTTTCCAATTTTTTTTAATTGACAAAAAGAAATCGATTCCCCGAAATAAAACATAGAAATTATTTCTTCAAAAGCTTTAAAATTATTAGGAAACTCTCCTTGAGATGATTTAAAGTAAATCATATAAAGACAAGAATTGTGAAATGTTAAATAAGATGTAGTCATCGAAGCTTCTGCACTTACTAAATATGGCAGCTTGTATGCTTTGAAATTTGGTGTGTTTATAAAAGAAGCTGGTGATGGTATTCCTTCACCGAACTTTTCTTTTAAAAATACTTGTGAAACTAAACTTGTCCAAGCGTCTCTAGATTCAGTATTTTTCTCTAGATAGTCAATTGACCAATTCTCATCATCTGTTTCACATTTTATTATTCCAATTTCAAAGACATTTCCACTTGACAAATTAAGATTAAACTTATTAATGGAAGTATCTTTAGATTCTATTTCTTTAACGAATCCATTAGGAACAAAAAAATAATAATTGCTATTTTTTTCAATTACAACTTTCCCATTTACTTCCTCACTTTTTACTAAAGTTGTTTTTAGATTATCAGTAGTTTCATTAAGCTTAGAATCTGGCTTATCCAATATTCCACTTTTAATATATTTATCAGAAATTGTAACTAAAGTTGCAATATCATTAACGGCTGTTGCGTAGTCTTTATTTTTAATGGCTTTCAGTGCATTTGTAACTAACGCTTCTTGTTCTGCTAAGAAAAGCTTATTCAAAATCTTAACATTTTTAACTCTATAAGTTGCATCTGCAATTTCAAAAATAGCTCCTTTTATATCTTCTTTAATAATTTTAGGAATCGCTTTACTTAAAATTTCTTTAGTAAGTGGATCATTTACTTTTTGAAGTACAATAGGTGAAATAAATGACCAACCAATTTGTATCATTTGGGGACTTATTTTATTTTTCTGAGCAAATGAAAAAGTGGTTGAAAATATAATTATTGTGATTATTAGTGTTTTCATATTGATATTTTAGGCGGTCTTTTAGATTTAAAGACTATTTTTCACGAATATAGAAATTTTTGGCTTACTGCTAACGGTTCGCGCATGAACCGAAGTTTGGGTTTTTGGAAACGTTTCGCTTCATGCTACACGAAAGTAACCCAAAAATCGAAACGCCCAACTTTCCACACAAAACCCAAATTTTGGATATGCGCTGTTAGCGTTTCGTTGGTTTTTTAATAATTAATTCGCTAAATTAAATTCAATTTTCGATCCGCTTCGCGGGTAGGTTTCAAATTATCAAAGAACCAAATAAATTAAAACCTCTAATCCCTGAGACAGCGCACAGATAAACCAAGTCGCTTATTGCTGTTATTCCTGTCTGCAATGTCACTGGTATAGTACAGAGAGCGACACCAAGCATTCGTCGTAGATGACTCGGAAGAACTCCAACAGCTACCGGTGTAGCCAACACTGTTGAAACTACCATTGGTGCCGTAGCGGCTGCCTACGGGGAGACCTGAGAAGCCACTTTCGTTAGTCGCTCCGGTGTTTGGAGCTTGCCAGCCTGTAGTTGCTTTCATTTTACCACCTGCAATATCTTCTCCTCCTAAAAAGTCCGTTAGAACAGTCCATTCAGCGTCTGTAGGCACATGCCAGCCAGTTGGACATACATTACGTGGGTCGGCTACAGTAAACCAATTATAAAGCTTGCCATAAGTAATGTCATTTGTTGCACTATTGTCATTGTTACACCAAGCAGGGGTGCTTAATTCTGTCCAAGCGGTGTTATCTGTTATATTTGGTATATCTGAACCTTCTGCAAAACGTGTGGTTTTTATGTTTTCTGCCATCCACCATTGCTCACCGATTAAAACGGTAGCATAAATATTTTCATCAATATCAGTAACTGAACCGTAGATTTCTGTGCAGGCTTCAAGGCTTCCTGCTTCTGCTCCGCTGCTTTCTACTTGAACAGAAATCACATCACTTACTTTTATTGTGTCTGGATTGGATGTGTCGAATGCTCGAAGAGAATATTCGCCCGTTGCACAAGTTTGAATACTGAATTCGCCCTCATTTGCAAGAAAAATCTGGCTGCCTACTTTCGCATAACCTGATTCGATAGGTTCTCCTTCACAGTTTACTATTGTTCCGCTTATTTTATATCGTTCATCTATACTTGCAGGTTGATATTGACTGACAATTGGTTCTGTACCACTTGAAAATTCTTCGGTAAAAACTAAATCCCAGTCATTGGTTGTTTCGCAAGTAAGGTAAATATTCAAAGTTAAAAGTTGGTTTTTCGGAACACGACCGCTAAACTCTCCTTCTACATTGGTGTAGGTGACTCCTGTTCCCAAATTTGGTGTCACAACATTTACTAAAGCATCCGAGATAGGAGTGCCATCGACTGTATTCACTGAACCTTGAAAATCGTTGAAGTTTTCTGGCACATCGCAGTTCCACCAGGAAAAATGGCTTGCTTGTCCAACATATTGATTGCCTTGTTTGATTGCTTCACCTTCGTGTTTCCAAATACCAAGTGTTTCTTCGAAACTCCACCAGTCAATCGTTTCAGGAGCATCTGCCTGCAAATCTGATGGAATGTTAAAGGTTAATGTTGCCGAAATTCCATCGGCCAATGCAAGCTCATTCATGTTGGTGTCTCGTAATTCAATGCTTGCCATGCCAAAAGAGCGCAAGAGTCGCAGTGAGTCATTCATTCCTCCTAATAGCTCGCCAGGCATTTGATCGAACATTTCTGCTGAAGAAGGATTTAGTGCGGTTGCATAGACATTCACCGTTCCTGTGTATGGTTGACCGTTTTGCTCAACTGAATTTGCCGGAAAATTTAGCTGCAAAAGTCCTGATGTAACAGTTCCTCCACTTACTGAGCTGAAACTTCCAGATTGTGACATTGGTAAGAGTTGAACATTCACTCGATTTGGTCTGGTTTCAAGTGGTAAAAAACTCCGTGATGCCTGATGATAACCTTCTTTTGAGATAGTGATGTAACCGAGTTTTTCATAAACAATGATATCATTGAGAAAGAAAACACCATTGTTATCCGTAACAGTTTCCTTAGTTCCAAACCCTGACTTAACCTTTGCTCCAAAAACGGGTACACCCAATTGATTTCTAACAATGCCACTTACGCTTGTTAATGTCAATTCACCTAATTGATTTGGTTCTATAACTAATTCCTCTGAGGGAATGTGCATAATACTGTCGATTTCTGAAACCGCAATTGACACATTATTCCCTGATTCCTGAAAGACTCTCAGAAATTTAGAACCGCCCTCTTCAACGAATCTGACGTTATCTATATTATCAACTGGAATGTTGATTTCAGCTCCGCCACTTAGATGAATGCGTTTTACAATTTGGGATTGTGCATTACAAATCCCAACCACTGTAAGTAAGCCTAAAATTGAGAAAATCTTTTTCATCAATTAACTTTTTATTTATTGTTTCAATCTAACTCAATCAAAAGTAAAAAAATCAACACAACCAAAGTAACAAATTATTAAAAACCAATGGACGCTAACGTTTCGCGGGCACCAGAAGTTTGGGATTGGTGAACGAGATGTTTTAAGTAGCACGAATGTAACAAAAGTCCACAATGTTTCAATTAACCGAAACGCCCAAATTTTTGGTGAGCGCTGTTATATGCTGTGCGCTTCTATCTGCTTTTGGTATTGAATATTTTAAAGCAAAATTAGCCGAACT
>CAXNGM010000112.1:0-7237 GCA_964201695.1 Bacteroidia bacterium
TTGAATGCTTTATTAAATAAAAACATCCAGTATCGTTTAAGTGAACCAACAAATAAATTGACCGATTGGATGTACAATCCAATAACAAAAACAACAATAACAAAAACGTCTTATGATTTTGATAAGGCTAAAAAAACCTCTGTTTATAGACCTATTACAGCTGAAAAGCTTCAGAAATTAGAAACTGCCGAATTAAACCAACTTCAATTAGAAAAAGAAAAAACTGATTTGAATAGTAAATCGCTCTATGTCGAAAAGAATTTTAGGGCATTAGTAAATAAGTTTATACCAGAATACAATTATCTGTTTAGCATGGCGTATTGTGGTCCGGGTTGTTATAAGGAATTAGGTGGAGGCGCTGCTACTTTTAACCGAAATGATGCTAAAGAAAATAAATGGTGTGGAGATTCTTCAGAATTCTATATCCTAAATAATTGGTATTTAATCATTCACGAATCAACACATAAAATGAATGAGGAAGTAATTTACTATTCCCCTATAAAAAATTCGGATGGTTCCACTAAGTCAAAAATCGATTTTGTTAGTCAAAAGTATCTAATTGAATCCGATAAATTAATTAAAGTTGACGTTAATGAATATTTTAAATCAGAAGAAATGCTTTCAATTATTCCTATTAATTTACATCCTAAGGTTAGAGAGAAGAATATGCTAACTTTTGGAGGTGATCCCGATCCTATTCATCGTTTCAAT
The DNA here is from genome assembly GCA_964201695.1 of Bacteroidia bacterium. GTDB lineage: Bacteria > Bacteroidota > Bacteroidia > M30B66 > M30B66 > CALQRR01. Next base: position 712 of record CAXNGM010000112.1, read on the forward strand.
ACCTATATTTCAAAAGGGGCATATACAAGTTCAAATGAATATGGTATTTATGGTTTGTTGAATGAATTTTCGGCCTATTATCATGCATCAAACGGATCGTTAAAAGCGGCCCAAAATAAAGTTTCGCTTTCAAATAATAAACGACATTTTTTTCTTGATGGATTTCTTAAACAGTATACCGCTTACTACGAATTCAACTTATTTATTGCCTGGTATTTGCATTATGCAAAACTTTACAGAAAGGATGTTTACACTTCTTTAATGGAAAATAATAATCTCAGAATAGCTTACACGCTTCTTGACAAACAATTCAGTAAATGTATATCTGATTATTTTAAAATTAAATTGCCAGAGGACTATAAATCAATATATGAGTACTTGGAGACTAGCTATGTGCCTAAATTAAAAGGATATTTAGCGATTGAGCAATCGTATTTGGATGAATTTAAATTAGATTCGATACCTAATTATGCTGAATAAGTTAAATCTCACCATTATATTCTTTTATAAATGCTGAATTTGTTGAAGATAATTAGCTAATTGGTCCACCCGCATCCAATGCGCTATTTGCCAAACGGCTTCCATTTTTGCTCGTTTTGGCAAGTATCATTGGCATTCTTTCTTGTATTGGCATTTATTATTTGGCGGTTTGGTGGAACGCTTCAATAGCCGGCGCCATTTCCATGATGATTGGAATATTATTCGGTCTTGGATTGCTCATTCGGAAATTGATATCACATCAATAAAATCCAGTTCTTTCATTTCACTATAATGAAATTCAAAGCCAAGTAAATTATTTTTTGAATTTGAATAATGAATGCAATAATTCAAAAGTTTAATGGTTTGTAGAATTATACATCACGCGTATTTTTCTCAAAATCCTTCAGCTTATGAAAATCCTGATTTTGATTACCTCGCTCCTTATTTGCAATTCAATCAATGCAAAAACATTCGATACTATTTCATTGGTTTACGAGAAAAAAATCAATAAAAAGAATGTCTTTTTATTGCAATTACTCGAAAATTCAAGATATAATTTTACACATTATTTGAATCGCACCGTTTATCATGATTCTGGAACATATAGTATAAAAGGTCATAAAATAGAATTAATCTCTGAATTGCATCCGAATTGGTCACGTAAATATTTGAGAAAAAAATATCATATAAGTTCGAAAGGATTATTTTCAAATGCAATTGATGTATTGTTGAGAAAAGATCCTAAATATACAGTTAGTACAACTTATTCTAGTTCGATGAATTGGATGCATAATCCAGTTACAAATTCAATTATATCTCCGAAGACATATGATCTTGAAAAAGCGAAAAAGACATCTGTTTATAGACCTATTTCACCGGAAAAGCTTAGGGAAATAGAAACTGCCGAATTAGCCCAACTAGCCCAACTTCAATTAGAAAAAGAAAAAGCCGATTTGAATAGTAAATCGCTCTATGTAGAAAAGAAATTTAAGGAATTAGTAAATAAGTTAATGCCAGAATACAATTACCTTATTAACATGGCGTATTGTGGCCCGGGTTGTTATAAGGAATTAGGTGGAGGATCTGCTACTTTTTCCCGAAGTGATGTTAAAGAAAATAAATGGAGTGGAGATTCTTCAGAATCCTATATCATAAATAATTGGGGATTAATCATTCACGAATCAACACATAAAATGAATGAGGAAGTAATTAATTTATCTCCTCCCAAAAATGTGGATGGTTCTCATCAGCACAATGTCGATTTTGTTAGTAAAAAGTATCTAATTGAATCCGATAAATTAATTAAAGTTGACGTTAATGAATATTTTAAATCAGAAGAAATGATTTCAATTATTCCTGTTAATTTACATCCTAAGGTAAGAGTGAAGTTTATGCTTATTCTTGGAGGTGAGCCAGATCCTGTTCAACGTTTCAATACCTATATTTCAAAAGGGTCAAATTCAAGTTCAAACGCACATGGTATTTATGGTTTGTTGGATGAATTTTCTGCCTATTATCATGGTTCAAATGCATTGTTAAAAGCAGGCAAAAGTAAAGTATCATTTTCTGATAAAAACAGAGAACATTTTCTGGGAGAATTTAGTAAACACTTTACTGCTTACTACGAATTCAACTTATTTATTGCTTGGTATCTGCATTATGCAAAACTTTATAGAAAGGATGTTTACACTTCCTTAATGGAGAATGATAATCTTAGAATAGCTTACACGCTTATTGACAAACAATTCGAAAAATGCATTTCCGATTATTCCAAAATTAAATTGCCAGAATACTTTAAATTAAAATACGAATACATACATACAGACTATGTGCCCAAATTAAAAGGATATTTAGCGACTGAGCAATTGTATTTGGATGAATTCAAATTAGATTCGATACCTAATTATGCTGAATAAATGAATTTCCCTCCTCGTTTAAATACTATATTTTACAGGGTATTTATCTAAATTCATTGCTGTTTTGAAATCAATCAGAAGAATTATTCCCGCTATTTATTTAATTGATTATTCCTTTATCCACTTCGTGTTAAACGTTTCTCCATTGCTATTAATAGTAACTACATAAATGCCATTTGTAAGCTCCGTTGTTTCTATAATTTCAGAGAATCCTCCATTCAATTTCAGTGATTTGCTAATTAATAATCTACCTGGTAAATCGTAAATATTTAAAACAATATTTTTGTTAACCAATGCTAATCCAGATAATTGCAAAAAATCATTACCCGGATTTGGACTCAACAAAATAGATTTAAAACCAGATAAATCATTGATTGAATTTTTTATAACATTAACATCTAAGGTTAATGTATCGTATCCGCAATTGTTAGAAATAATTAATGTTACAGGCCATATATTATCGTATTCAAATATGAAAATTGGATTTTCTTGATTGCTTGTATTATTTCCTCCAAAGTTCCACTCAAACGTATTGGCATTATTGCTATTATTTGTGAATTCAACTTCGTATTCGGTATTTAAAGTTTGTGAAAAAGTGAAGTCAGCTAAAGGTAAATTGGTAAAAAAAACATTTGTACTCGTTGATGTTTCTATACATCCATCATCGTTTGATGCACTTAAAGAATAATCTCCGGCTTGGGTAACAACTAATGTCTCCCCAATTGTTCCATCGGACCATTGATAATTTGTATATCCACTTTGAGCAACTAAAACAACTTCCTCGCCTTCGCATACTTCTATTGGCCCAACTGGACTAACAGTTATTTCAAATGAAGGTGAATCGGTAATTACAATATCTTCAGAACTTAAAGAACACCCATTTGTATTTTGTGCAGTTACTGAATATGTTCCTGCAGTTGTAATTGAAACGGCAGATGAATTTGATCCATTAGTCCATTGATAATTATTAAGTCCGGTCTCGGCTATTAACAAAACATTATCGCCAGGGCAAAGGACTAAATTGCCATCGACATTTACCGAGATTGGATTTAAAAGTATGGGATTAATAATAAGTTGTAAGGATGATGCAGTACAATTATTTGCATCGAATGCGGAAACACTATATGTTCCTGGTGAATTAGCTATAATATTTTGACCGCTTTGAACTCCAGAAGGTGTATTCCAGCTGTAATTAGTAAAACCAGAACTTGCAGTTATTGGGATTGTTTGACCACTGCAAATAGTTGTAATTCCTGACGGTGTTGTATTGATAATTTGGGGCGCTGTAATGTTAACAGTTACTGTTGACGTTCCTGTGCAAGCAGCCCCTCCTTGAGAAACAGTTAATGTGTAGGTAGTTGAAGTGCTTGGATTAGCCGTAGGATTTGAACTACTTGCATTAGTCAGGTTTGTTTGTGGAGACCAGGCGTATGTATATGTTCCATTTCCAGAACCACCTGTTGCTGTTGGCGAACCTCCCAAATTGAGACTTTGCCCTAAACAAATTGTTGTGGAAATTCCAGCATCTACAACTGGAGAAACGCATGCGATATTGGGAGTTGTAATTTGAATATTGTCAATGCTAAAAGGAGGGTCAAAGCCATCAGCAGCATCTGTTTCCTGCCATTTGAATCTCATTTTCAAATTCGGGATATTTTCATAGATAGATGGAAATGTTATTGTTTTGGTAGAACAAGAACTCACCCCAGAATATTCTCCGGGAAGGTCCGTCCAAGTCAGCCCTCCATCATTACTCAAAGCCAATGTTCCAAAATCAGTTCCAGCAGAACCCTCACAAATGAAATCGAAACTTAAAGTTATGTTTGAAATTCCAATCGTGCTAATTGTAGGTGAAATTGCGGTTTTGGAATTATTCCCAGAAGCACTATAAATTGGTTCATTAGGGCCTCCTAAAAATCCACATAACAATCCTGTACATGAAATATGCAGTGCATTACCAGAGCTTGAACAACCTATACTTGAAGGTGTATTTATAAACCATTTGTTGCTTGAACTACCCTCCGTATTTAGGGTCCAACCAATTCCTGCATTGTTGTTACTTACCCCTCCTGATGGCGAATCAAAATTATCACTCCAAATGGTATTCTGTGCAGAGGATTCGAAAATAAAGGATTGAAACAAGAAGATTACTAAGTATATTTTTTTCATGAATTTCGATTGAATTCACCAAATATAGTTTTATTTCAATTTGTTTCTTAATTGATTTATTTAATCACTGATTTTAGTTAAAATAAAAGACATTGAAAAAATTCTGCTTCTACCAATAAACTATTGATAGCTATTTTTCACTTCAATTCAATTTATGCATCCACAATGTTACCTGCTGGCTCGAATTCACATAATTACTGAATGTAACGGCTTCGATTATTCCATCTGAAATCGAATTCGATGCTATTTGAGCCGTCCATCCAATAGATGCACCTGGCAAGGAACTTAATTCATACAGACTAAAATTACGAATGCCTTGTGCATTGGCAGAAGTTAGACTGTAGTTTTTTACCTCGGTACTTGAATTGATTGTGTACGTTAGTGGTCCAACAAAATGAAGAGTATCATTCACTGTTTCTTGAAATAACCCGGATTGATATTTTTCCAACAACCATGTAGTGCCCGAAAGTGGATAGGGCTGGTTTGTTGGAACCGTGCTATTGAGAGGTAAGATGCCCGAATACGAATAGCCAAAATCACTATCGGGAACGCAATCACCGCAGGATTGTCCGTTGGCGGAAAAAATTAATTCGTTAAACCACGTGATATTTTTTCCTTGATAGTTTCCGTATGAATTAGAACTACGAACAATACAATATCGATCATTCACAAATCGTATTTCAGCAATTCGAGCCGACCCATTTTCCAAGCCATAAATACGATAGAAGCGTTCGTTCGAAACTTCATAGTCGTAATATTTCAATTGGTTTAAAACAAACCGTGAAGCAAACATCCAGGAAGTTGAATGCTGCTTCAAGGAATCAATTGGCAACCAAAGAGAATCGAATGCTTGTTGAGTACTTAATTGTTGGTTTGGACCAAAATGATCGTAATACGTTTTAGTGTATGGCGATTCTAATTGATCAACATAGCAGCGACCACTATTTAAAATCCAATTTACACCTATGATTTGTTCACTAACAGAAGTGTCTTTTTTACATCCAACCAGAAAAAACAAGCAAACAATAAATCCCAAGTGAGGAAAGCATTTAAGTGTCAATTTCATTTTACCAGTTTTTTGCCCCATTTCTTTTATAATCGGGATGAGCTTTAATGCCTTTGCATGAATTATAAGAAGCGCATGAAGATAAGTAAATAACCGCGCCAATAATTCCGAATATTAGAATGAACCTTTTCATAGCTTATGGTTTTTATCAATAACTATTGGTTTTGAAAATTAGTATTTGATGCGAAAAGAATTATGTAAATCCTTAAACTCATCAACCATAAAAAGCAAATTATTAATTATCTAATCTGTTAATAATTATAGAAACGTTGTATTTAAACACAAATACACCTGTTGAAATCTTTATTTAGAATAATTCTAAATAGTTTGCTCAAGACAGAGCAACTTTATATGTTTGCGGCTGTTTAGAATCAATCTAAATAGCCATCATGAATCTACCATTTTCTTTACATCCGATCCTATTTACGCTGTGTCTGGCTTCTCAGGCACAAAATCAGATATCTCCAATAGATACTAATTTATTGAAGCCCTTCGAGATAATAGCTCCCAATTTACAGTCCATCCAATTCCCAGATGATACATCTGGAATGATAATTCTGAGCGGGAAAAAGGTAGAAATCATAGAAGTCGCAAATCAAAATGCATCGTTGGTTACGAATAATTCACGACAAGTATTTGCACGTATTGCTGGTGTTCAAATTTGGGAAAATGATGGTTCGGGTGCACAAGTCAGTATTGCAACACGTGGGTTGAATCCGAATAGAAGTTGGGAATTTAACGTAAGACAAAACGGTTACGACATCAGTGCAGATGCATTCGGTTATCCCGAAGCATATTACAACCCACCAATGGAAGCCGTTAAACGAATAGAAATCATCAGAGGTGCGGCTTCATTACAATATGGACCACAATTTGGCGGATTGTTAAATTATGA
>CAXNGM010000113.1:0-7231 GCA_964201695.1 Bacteroidia bacterium
TTGCAAGTTTATCATGTCAGTTCTGCAGCAGAATGGCTTATAAGTTACATATCATTAAAAAATACTATCCCGATTTCCCTGTTTTCGTTCTAATTTCTGGCGAGATAGAAGGTTTGCCTTCTTTCTTAAAACGTAACCGATTTAACAATGTGCCCTTTTATTACATGAATAACAATTTGATTCATGAATTCACGGAAGGAAGTGTGCCTAGAATTTACTTTCTAGAAAACGGAATTGCTACCAAAGAAATTAACTATTGGGCACTAAATCCCGGAAGTATTTAACACGACGTTCTTTTTCTCGAGTCTATTCGGTACATTTGGTTTTTACACCGAATAACCATGGAAATAAAACGTATAATCGACCTGCTTCCCAATTACAAAGCATCCTACAATCGCCCGGATGTTCTAGTTTCTAAAACTCAAGGAAGTTGGAGCCCTTTTACCATTGACGATTTTATTGCAAACGTAGATGCATTGAGTTTTGGGTTGATGCAAGCTGGTATTTTACCAAACGATAAAGTCGCCATTATTTCTAGCAATTGCCCAGAATGGAATTTCGCTGATTTTGCAATTGCTCAAATAGGTGCGGTAAGCGTTCCCATTTATCCAACCATGAGTGCGGCCGATACAGAATTTATTTTAAAGGATTCGGATGTGAAAATAGCCTTTGTTAAAGATGCAGAATTGTATAATAAAGTGGAGTCTATCAAAGATAAACTGCCTTTTTTACAATCCACTTATACATTTCAAAAAGAGGCTGCATTACCTCATTGGGCCGATATGTGTGAATTGGGGAAATCAAATCCTCAAGAAGATTTGCTTAATCAATACAAAGCGAATGTGCTTCCAGAGCAAATGCTCACATTAATTTATACTTCAGGAACTACAGGAACGCCCAAGGGTGTAATGCTATCTCATAATAATTTAATTACGAATGTTATTGCTGCTGGTGAAGTTTGTCCGGTAAATAGCACCCATAAAGTTCTAAGTTTCTTGCCTCTTTCGCATATTTTCGAACGCATGCTCACCTATTTATATATGTATGTGGGTGCCGGAATTTACTATGCTGAAAGTTTGGAAACCATTGGAGATAATCTCAAAGAAGTTCAGCCATTTGCATTTTCAACCGTTCCTCGTTTGTTGGAAAAGGTGTACGATAAAATTGTTGCTAAAGGACATGAATTAACAGGAGTTAAGCGAACCTTGTTTTTCTGGGCACTTGATCTTGGACATAAATACGAACTCGATGGTGCAAACGGCTGGTGGTATGAGTTCCAACTTAAACTGGCCAACAAGATAATATTCAGTAAATGGCGAGAAGCATTGGGTAATCATATAGGTGTTATTGTTTCTGGATCGGCAGCTCTGCAACCGCGTTTGGCAAGAGTCTTTACGGCTGCTCAAATTAATGTGCTGGAGGGTTATGGATTAACTGAAACATCTCCAGTAATTACAGTGAATCGTTTGGATAAGGGAATGCGTGCATTTGGTTCTGTTGGTCCCGCAATTCGTGATGTTGAGGTTAAGATTGCTGCCGATGGCGAAGTTTTATGCAAAGGTCCGAATGTGATGATGGGCTATTACAAACGCCAAGATTTAACTGACGAAGTTTTAATAGATGGCTGGTTACATACGGGCGATATTGGAGAAATTTCGAATGGCTTATTGCGCATAACCGATCGTAAGAAGGAGATTTTCAAAACATCGGGAGGGAAATATATCGCACCTCAGCCAATGGAAAACAAATTCAAAGAATCGATATTTATTGAGCAAATCATTGTTGTTGGCGCCGACCGCAAACATCCATCGGCACTCATCGTTCCCAATTTTGTTCATCTGCGCGAATGGGCAAAAACAAATGGAGTTGAAGCTGCAAGCAATCTAGATTTATGCAATAATTCGCAGGTAATCGCACAATTTCAAAAGGAAGTAGATCTGTATAATTCAGGTTTTGGAAACTACGAAATGATCAAAAAATTCAAGTTGCTTCCTACTGAATGGTCTACCAATTCGGGTGAATTAACTCCGAAGTTATCGTTGAAAAGACGCGTATTATTGGAACAATATGCTCAAGTAATTGAAGAATTCTATCAATGATGCTGTTTGTCGGTAATGCGCTTTAAATTAATTTCTCGCGCAGGAGCAATAATCATTGGAACTTTTTCAATGTGAACAGAAGATGTATCTAAACCAAAGGCATTCTCTTCCGACAAACTGATGTGTTTCAGCATGAAGTAGATATCGAGGATAATCTTTTCATAGAAAGGAAGTTCATTTTCGTTCGATAAAAATTTCTCCAATACAATGAAACGGAAATCGCCAATTACTTGATTGCGGTTTAGTGATTCGTAACGCGAAACAATATCCACTTCTTTACTCTTAACCAAATCCTGAACTACTTTTCTGAACATTAGGTTGATTCGAGGAGCAACACGGAATCCTAAGTAAAAATCGACACGGATAACTGAATCGTTAATGATTTCATTTACCCTGTAATCCATTCGGTAAGGTTCATCCACAACATCCACATGCAGAAACCAATAAATGTCGGCTCGTTTGGGTTGTTTCTGCAGGATGGAATAAATGATTTTAGATTCTACCTGATTTTCGAAATTCGCACTGGTTAGGAAAACAAGGTGTGTTGCATATTTTGGTACACTTAAGTCTTGTTTCAATTCACACAATAAATCGAGGTAATCGTTGAGGTGCACAAATTCCACATAACTATTCCGAATTTTTCGGGCATCGTACCAAGCCCACATAATGAGTGCAATTATGCAAGCAATCATAAGTGAAATCCATCCCCCTTCAGGAATTTTCTTTAGGTTGGCTGCAAAGAATGAAATCTCCACAATGGAATAAACCATCATGAATGCTCCAATAATCATTCTGTTATACCGCTTCATTCCCATATAAAAAACGAGTAAAGTAGAGGACATTAGCATTCCAATAATAATTGTCATTCCATAAGCTGATTCCATCCTGCTTGAACTCTGGAAGTACAATACTATAGCAGTACATCCAAAAAATAACAACCAATTTATGGATGGAATATAAAGTTGTCCCTTAAGGTCTGATGGATAAGATATACGTACTTTCGGCCAAAGGTTTAATCGAATGGCTTCATTTATAAGCGTGAATGAACCAGATATTAGTGCTTGACTCGCAACAACAGTAGCGACAGTGGCAATAATAAATCCTGATATAAAGAACCATTCGGGCATGATTTCATAAAAAGGGTTTTTCCCAGTTAGAAGAGATCCCTCAGATTTTAACAACCAAGCAGCTTGTCCGAAGTAATTAAGTAGAAGTGCCGTTTTTACAAAAATCCAAGAAGCGCGAATGTTCTTTTTCCCGCAGTGACCTAGATCTGAATAAAGCGCTTCTGCTCCTGTTGTGCAGAGGAATACTGCGCCTAGAATAATGAAGCCTTGGGGATAATTAAATAATAAAGTATAAGCGTAAGCAGGATTTATTGCTTTGAAAACAGATAAATCGCCTGCAATTTGAGCAATTCCGAGAATTGCAAGCATCGAAAACCAAACAAGCATAACGGGCCCAAAGAATTTACCAATAAACTTTGTTCCAAATTGCTGTATCGCAAACAAGGCGAATAGAATACCGATAATAATTGGGATTGTATTGATTCCAGGGTATCGCTCTGTTAAACCTTCTATTGCCGATGATACTGAAATGGCAGGTGTAATAATACCTTCGCCAAGTAGCGCCGCTCCGCCAATAATGGCAGGAAAAAGAAGCCATTTTACTTTTGTTCGACGAACCAATGCATATAATGAAAAAATACCTCCTTCACCTTTATTATCAGCTCGAAGAGTTAATACAATGTACTTTATAGTTGTCTGTAATGTTAGTGTCCAGAAAATACAAGAAATTCCACCTAATACCAGATCACTGCTAATAGGCCTGTCTCCAACAATCGATTTCATTACATAAAGAGGAGAGGTGCCAATATCACCATAAATAATTCCAAGTGTAACTAAGAGGCCTGCAAAACTAATTTTGCTTAACTGCGAATGTTGATGACTTGTGTCGCCCATTTTATTAATGAAAAATTGATCGTTGAATTCTTAGTAAATAGTATATCTCGTTGAAAATTAATTTGATAACATATTGTTTAGTCAAACAATCTCTAAGAAAAACTTTGCAAAATTAACACAATGCTTGTCATGGCATTAAATTCTTAACGAATTGTATGCGCATAACATAAATTTAACATTGAAGAAAATTTAAGGAATTGAAAAAAGCATATCAAATCCGTAAAACATCGAAAATGCAAGTGAATAATGCAAATAATTAGCTTTGCACAATATTCAATGTTAAATTAATGTTATCTAAATATAAATAATATGTATATTTGTTTGTTGATTTAAAATAACCCCTAAAAATTATAAAGATGAAAATTGTGCAATTAATCATGTTAGTGATGATTTCAATTTCTGCTAACGGACAAAACAGGGAGTTGTCGACGTTTTTTGATAACGGAGATATCAAGAGCCGTTATGAGTATACATCTACTCAAACGTACTCATTTTCAAACTACTATCAATCTGGAAAGCTCATGGAAACAGGAGGTTTCTTGGATGGAAAATTAGATGGAACATGGATTACGTTTAATGAAGCGGGTTTTAAAACCGCGGAAGCTTTCTATAAAGAAGGTCAGAAAATAGGCGAATGGAAAATTTTCGATGAACTCGGAGCTCTTCGTTACAAGATCACTTACGATTCTAAAAAGATTGTTAAAGCAAGTAATTTTGATTCCGAAGGACATGAAATTGCTGAAATGCATTCAAAATAAAATAACCTTTTGTTTTAATTTTAAACGCCTCTGAAAATCAGGGGCGTTTTCGTTTCTGATAGGCGCTGTCAAATCGTGTGATTTTCTAACTTTGATGCCAAATATTTCGGAAAATGAAAATGCATAATTTCAGTGCCGGTCCTGGCATTCTTCCCAAGGAAGTTCTTCAACAAGCATCAGCAGCATGTTTGGATTTTAATAATTCCGGATTGTCATTGCTCGAAGTCTCCCATCGGGGAAAAGACGTCATTGCTGTTTTCGATCGTGCTATTAGTTTGGTTAAAAGTCTATTGCACATTGGCGATGATTATTCGATTATTTTTCTTCAAGGTGGAGCAAGTCTGCAATTCTCCATGGTTCCTGCTAATTTCTTAAACACCAAAGCCGCTTATTTGAATACAGGTGTTTGGGCTTCAAAGGCAATTAAAGAAGCCAAATTGTATGGAAATACAGAAGTTGTAGCAGCGTCAGAAGATCGAAATTTCTCATACATCCCCAAAGAATACAGCATTCCAACGGATGCTGATTATTTCCATATCACATCAAACAATACAATTTACGGTACCCAAATGCGGACTTTCCCAAAAAGTCCAGTGCCTTTGTTTTGTGATATGTCGTCCGATATTTTTTCTCATCGTTTTGATGCAACGCAATTCGATTTAATTTATGCGGGCGTTCAGAAAAATATGGGTCCTGCTGGAGCCACCATGGTAATTCTTAAAAAAGAGTTGCTTCAAAAGATAAAACGCACATTGCCTTCCATGCTCAACTATGCCATTCATATTGAAGGTGAATCGATGTTTAATACGCCTCCAGTTTTTGCTGTGTATGTCTCGATGTTAACACTCGATTGGCTCGATAAAAATGGTGGTGTAGAATGGGCCGAAAATCGGAATCGTGCGAAAGCAAATTTGTTTTATTCGGAGTTAGATCGTAATTCACAATTTGTTGGAACTGTCGATTTGGAAGACCGTTCATGGATGAATGCAAATTTCGTGTTGACAGCACCTGATAAAGAAGCAGCATTTAAGTCTTTATTAAAACAGGCAAATATCAGCGGTCTAGATGGACATCGTTCGGTGGGTGGTTTTAGAGCATCCATGTACAATGCAATGGACCTAGAAACTGTTCAAGTTTTGGTTGATGTAATGAAATCATTCGAACAAAATAACGGCTAAGAATATGGCTTACAAGAGAATTTTAGCCAACGATGGCATTGATAAATTAGGCAAAGCACTTCTTGAAGAAGCTGGATTTTTTGTCGAAACAAATAAAGTAGCTCAAGAGCACTTAGCGGAAACTCTAAACGCTGGTAATTTTGATGTGCTCTTAGTTCGAAGTGCAACGCTTGTTCGCAAAGACATCATTGACAATTGCCCCAACCTCAAACTTATTGGTAGAGCAGGTGTTGGAATGGATAATATCGATGTTTCTTATGCTCGTGAAAAGGGAATGCAGGTTGTAAATACTCCAGCCTCATCATCGCAATCAGTCGCTGAGTTGGTATTTGCCCATTTGTTTTCTGGCGTTCGTTTTTTGCAAGATTCCAATTATTTAATGCGCACTCAAGGAGATACCGACTTTGCGAATTTGAAGAAAAAGTATGCTGCTGGAATTGAATTAAACGGTAAAACAATCGGTATAATTGGTTTTGGTAGAATAGGGCAGGCTGTTGCTCGAATGGGGCTTGGACTAGGAATGCATGTAGTTGCCTTCGATCCTTTCATTCCTGAAGTGACAATTCAACTTCACATTGCTCAAACCGGTCAGAATATTCCTGTTGTTATTCAAACATGTTCAATGGATGAAGTCTTGCAAAAAAGCGACTTTCTAAGTATCCATGTTCCAGGAAAGATAGACGGGAAAGCTGTTATTGGAAAAGATGAACTAATGCAAATGAAGAAAGGTGTTGGTTTAGTGAATGCCGCTCGTGGTGGCGTGATTGATGAAGATCAATTGTTGGAATTTCTCAATAATGGACATGTTGCTTTTGCAGGTTTGGATGTTTTTGAAAACGAACCTAAGCCGCGCGTCGATTTGTTGAAACATACCGGAATATCTGTTACACCGCATATTGGTGCCGCAACACAAGAAGCGCAAGAACGAATTGGAAAGGAAATGGCAGATAATATCATTCAATTTTTCTCGAACTCGAACTGATGGCTAAGCTTTTCCCTTTTAAAGGAATTCTCCCTTCGCCTGATTTCACCGAACGTGTTATTTCAAAGCCTTATGATAAATATTCAAAATCAGAAGTCGAGGAAATCGTTAAACACAATCCAGCTTCTTTTCTTAATATCATCAAGCCGGAATTAGCCAACGGTCAAAGCACGAAGCCCGATAATCCAGAAGCGCAGAGGAAAAGCCGACAGAAGTTTGAGGAGTTTCTGGCGAATCATATATTAACTCAGGC
>CAXNGM010000114.1:0-7147 GCA_964201695.1 Bacteroidia bacterium
AAAGTGGGCGATTTCGCAAAGTCTTGGGGATTTGGTCTCGATGCGGGTATTCAATACAACCCCGGAAAATGGCGTTGGGCAGCAATGGCAAGAGACATCACTTCAACATTCAACGCATGGACCTATAATCTTAGTCCCGAACAGCGCGATGCATTCGAAAAAACAGGGAATACAATTCCTGTGAACACAGTAGAAGTGACACTTCCGACACTTACATTGGGTGGAGCGAGAACATTTGTGCTTGGTAAAAAATTCAGCTTGCTTACCGAAATCGACCTTCAAACCACATTCGATGGAATGCGAAACACGATAATTCGCGACAAAACATTTTCCATGACTCCCGTGTTAGGTTTGGAAGCTGGTTACCGAAATATCGTTTTCCTACGAGGCGGAATCGGAAATATACAAAATATTCAAAATGATGAAAATACCGGACGTATTACCACCCTTCAACCTAATTTGGGACTTGGTTTGCGCATTAAAAGCATTTACATAGATTACGCATTAACCGACATCGGCGATCAAAGCACCTCGCTTTTCTCCAATGTGTTTTCATTAAGATTCGATATTCAAGGAGCAAAACCCACTTCAACCAAGTAAAATCTTCGATGCTGAAACGTATATTCTTAATTATTATTCTGTTTTTTGTGGGTCATGCCATCATTGCTCAGCCCTTTGGAAACGAATGGATTCAATATAATCAAACGTATTATCGCTTTAAAGTATGGAACGATGGAATATACCGCATTTCCTATTCGTCCATAGTTCAAGCCATTCCAGAGCTAACATCTATCGACCCACGAAATATTCAGATCTTTAATAAAGGACAAGAGCAAGCCATCCACATAGAAGGTGAAAATGATGGTTCTTGGGACAATGCCGATTTTATCGAATTTTACGGACGCAAAAACACCGGTTGGTTTGATACTTCTTTGTACCCCAATTTAAGCGATCAAAGCAACACGCATTATTCTCTTTTCTCAGATACTGCCGCTTATTACATTACTTGGAACAATTCCATTTCGAATCTTCGGATGGTTTCAGAAACAGATGTCAACTTTGCTGGATTAACCGCCGCTCCTTACTTTATTAATCAGATAATTAACCAACAGAACTCCGATTATTATTTTGGGGAAACCGATTACAATAATTCCACCGACCCTGAATATACCGATGGTGAAGGATGGTCTGGTTCTGTTTTTAGCGCACCGCTTTTAAATCAAATTACAGCACTTACCAGTACAAATTCAGTAGCATCAGGTCCGCAGGCTTCGCTCAACATTGTTTATAAAACCATCTCAAATGCTGCTTGGTTCAAGGATCATCGTTACCAAATGCAATTAAGCAATACTCCTGTTTTAGATACCCTACTCGAAGGACACGGTAGCAGACGATTTTCTTTTTCTATGAACGCATCAGGTTTAGGTGCTTCAACAACTCCATTCAAGCATTCATACGTAAGTATTCTCGATAACAATGGCATACTCGTAACTTCCAACAGCATGTTTTCCAATTATGAATGGAGGTATCCACATAATTTCAATTTGGAGAACAAGACCACGTTTAAAATGTGGCTTCCCGATAACATTGCTGGCGATAGGTATTTACTTAACATGACTAATTTTGCCGCCGGAACTTCCACAACTTGGTTGTACGATTTAAGCAATGGCAAACGTATCATCGTTAGTCCTGTTTCTGGTGTATTGAAAGCGATTGTTCCCAATGGAAATGGAAGTGAAAAAGAGCTTTTTATTTCTGCCGAAAGTCAAATTACACCAATCCCCTATTCTTCCATAATTCCGGTTAATGCCTCGGGTGCACAACCAGGTCGATTTACAGACTTACAAAACCTACCTGGATCCGATTTCCTAATTATTACACACCGATCATTGAGCCCTGAAGCGCAGAATTATCAAGCCGTTCGATCTGCTAAATTCAGCACTCAAGTTATTTATATAGATGAACTTTATGATCAGTTTGCTTATGGAATAAATCTGCATCCATTGGCAATTCGGAATTTTACAAACACGGCAATTACTTCTTGGAATAACAAGCCCGAATATATGTTGTTGTTGGGAAAATCTATATCTGCCCATTTTATTCGAAACGATGCTGAAGCCTGGAATCAATGCTTGGTTCCAACATTTGGCTTTCCTTCGAGCGACAACCTGTTAACTGCAGGTCTTGGCACTGCATCACAATACGAACCAGCTCTTGCAACAGGTCGAATTGCTGCAAAAAATGGTGCAGATGTGATGGCTTACTTGAATAAGCTTCAAGAATACGAATCGAACGAACCTGCGCTGTGGATGAAACAAGTGTTGCATTTTGGCGGCGGACAAAGCCAGGGCGAGCAACAAACGTATTTAAACTTTTTGAACACCTACGAACAAACCATCGAAGACACCCTGTTTGGCGGAACGGTTTATACCTATCAAAAAACCAGTTCTGCTCCAATCGAACAAACACAAAGTGCACTCATTACAGATTACATAAACAATGGTGTTTCCTTAATGACCTTTTTTGGACATGCCACCGGAAGTGGTTTCGATGTGAGTATCGATGATCCGGGATCCTATGACAATCAAGGAAAATATCCCTTTCTGATCGGAAATTCATGTTATGCTGGCGATATTCATCAACCTCCGGGTTTTGGATTTAGTCAGAGTGAAGAATTTACCCTCATTCCCAACCGTGGAACTATATGCTACATTTCTTCAGTTTCACTAGGCATTCCAAGTCAATTACATACCTATACCGATTCGCTTTATAAGAACATAGGGCAACGACATTATGGTGATCCAATTGGCATGCAGATGAAACGCGTTTGCAATAGCATTTACACAAACGACCCTTATCGAAAAGCCGTTATTTTAGAAACGACCTTGCATGGCGATCCGGGTGTGGCAATGAATAACGCCGATTTACCCGATTATTATACAAGTGTGCAAGATGTTTACTTCGACCCAAGCGAAGTTTCTACCGAGATTGATAGTTTCAGCATAAACATTGGCATTACCAATGTTGGACGCGCTGTAAACCAACCCGTAGTTGTAGAAGTTGTAAGGAATTTTCCATCCACGGGATTAAGTACCACGTATTCTATAGCGCTTCCTCATGTATATTATCAAGACACCTTGAAAATACGCATGCCAGTTACCGATTTGGTAAAAGGAGGAGTTGGGATCAATACTTTCAACATTCGAATCGACCCCTTGAATCAACAATCTGAATTATCGGAAGTAAACAACAACATCACCGCTACTCTGATTATTCGTTCGGCCGAAATTATTCCTGTTTGGCCTTACGAATTTGCCTTAGTTCCCAACGATACCATCACACTTAAAGCGTCCACAGGAGATCCTTTTGCACCCGAGAGAACTTATGTTTTTGAAATAGACACGACCGATTTGTTTAACAGTCCCTTTAAATTAAGTACAACTATAAATCAAGCGGGTGGCGTTGTTAGCTGGAAACCCCCTATAACATTGCAAGACAGCATGGTGTATTTTTGGCGGGTTTCGCCCGATTCTGTTTCTGGAGGAACGTATCGTTGGAAAGAGGTTTCGTTTCAACACATTGCTGGAAAACGAGGTTGGGCACAAGATCATTTTTTTCAGTTTAAAAAAGACCGCTTTAACCAAATCAACTATTTGAGGCCAGAACGCGTATTCGATTTTGTTACGAATGCAAAGGAAATCTCTTGTTATGCCTATGGTTTTCCTTGGGAAGTAAATGAGCTTTGGGGTACATCGTATAAAATTGATGCAGAAGTTTGGGCCGATGCTGGATGTAGTTTAGATGGAGCCGTTTACATTGCAGTAATCGATTCGGTGACCTTATTGCCATGGCTTTCACCTCAAAACTGCTGGGATATCGGCAATCAATTCGGGCAATTCAATAATACCTGCCAATGCAAAAGTGGAAGTAGGATGGCCAATTTTGTCTTCCGAAATGAAGGATCAGCAAGCGAAATGACCGCCATGCGCGATATGATTAACAGTGTGCCTAATGGTCATTACATTTTAGCCTATACATGGATTTATGGGAATTATCAAACTTGGGACGAAAGTCTTTACCAGGCATTTGAAGATCTTGGAGCCGATAGTGTTCGCTATTTACCAAACGAATATCCTTGGATTTTTCTCGCTAAAAAAGGGCAACCCGAATCTGCCATTGAATTGATTGCCGATTCGGCCAATGCGAATTTGGTTTTAAGCGCACCTATGTATAACAGTTGGGTGAGTGGTGATTTTACATCCACACAGATTGGCCCGGGTTCGAATTGGGATACATTGAGTTGGAAAGCCAAGGGCTTTGACAATCCCAAAGACAGTATTCGGATTCAAGTTAGAGGGATTCGAAGCGATGGAACCGAAGACATTGTGCTCGAATCTACGAGTGGATTGTTTGGAGAAATTAATTTATCTCCATTGATTGGGAATACCCAATATACCTATATGAAACTCAATGCATTTATGCGCGATGATTCACTTAGAACACCAGTTCAATTAGATCGCTGGCAATTAGAGTATGATCCAGTTCCAGAATGCGCGCTTAATCCTTTAGCTGGCTTTTACATATATAATGACACCCTTCAACAAGGCGATAGTTTACGCATGGCCATTACCATTCAGAATATCAGCGAATTGCCCATGGACAGTATGCTTGTTGCCTATTGGATTCAAGATGCCGAACGGAATATCTTCCCAGTAATTTATTCGCGTCAGAAACCACTAAGTCCAGGTGAGATTTTGTATGATACTGTTGCTGTTTCAACGACATCATACCGTGGTTTAAATTCCATCTGGGTAGAAGCGAATCCAAATCTCGATCAGCCCGAACAATTTCGGTTCAATAATATAGGTTCACGTAATTTCTTTATTAGTTCCGATAATATTAATCCTCTGCTCGATGTAACCTTCGATGCGGTTCATATTCTAAACGGAGATATCATTTCTCCAAAACCCGAGGTAATCATTCAATTGAACGATGAAAATAAATTTTTGGCTTTGGATGATACCAGCTCATTCCAATTGTTTCTTCGCAAACCTTCTCAAAGTTCTGCCTCTCCTTTGTTTTTTTCAAATACAACCGAGCTCACATTTATTCCAGGTTCTTTACCTTTAAATAAAGCACGCTTAGAATGGAAACCCAACTTTCCGGAAGATGGGAAATACGATCTCATGGTGAAAGCCCAGGACCGATCCAACAATGCAAGTGCCTCAATTCAATACAGCATATCGTTTGAGGTGATTAATAAATCAACCATCACCAATATTTTAAATTATCCCAATCCTTTCAGTACCAAAACACATTTTGTGTTCACATTAACAGGTTCTGAAATCCCCGATAATTTTAGAATCCAGATTATGACTATTACAGGCAAGGTGGTGAAAGACATTCGCCGCGATGAATTGGGTCCTATTCGAATTGGTCGAAATGTAACAGAATATACTTGGGATGGAAGAGATGAATTTGGCGATCAATTGGCCAATGGCATTTATTTGTATCGCGTTATGACCTCAATTGATGGACAACAAATTGAGCGTCGTGAAACAGGAGCCGATACCTATTTTGAACGTGGCTTCGGTAAAATGTACTTGATGCATTGATTTTCGTTCATTTCAATGTCAAATCCTTTTATAAATTCTTAATTCTTTTTTAAACAAATATGATTTAATCAATAAAAGATTTAATTTGCATATCAAATTCTAAAAAACCATGAAAAAAATCTACTTAATTTTAGCAGTATTACTTGCTAGTGTTGGGCTTTCGAACGCTCAACGTGCTTGCGGAACTATGGAGCATCATGCTATGATGATTGCACAAGATCCTTCATTCCAAAACAATTTGGAGAATATTGAAGAGCATACACGCCAAACAATTCAAAATAACGGCGCTCGTATTGTTGTAACAATTCCCGTTGTGTTTCACGTTGTTTACAATACAACAGCTCAAAACATCAGCGATGCATTGATAAATGCTCAACTTTCTCAGTTAAACCAAGACTTTCGTAAATTAAATTCGGATAACTCACTTACACCTTCATTATTTGCAGGTGTTGCTGCCGATATGGAAATTAATTTCTGTTTGGCACAACAAACTGCAACCGGAGCTGCAACTACAGGGATTGTGCGTAAATCAACCACTACAACCGCATTCTCTACCAACGATAACATGAAAAGAGCTGCTAACGGAGGTTCCGATGCTTGGGATGCAACTAAATACTTAAATGTTTGGGTGTGTAATATGAGTGGCGGAATTTTAGGTTATGCTCAATTCCCTGGTGGAGCAGCATCAACTGACGGAGTTGTTCTTCAATACAACACAGTTGGTAGTCGTACCGTTCCTGGATCTGGTGCTCCTTACAATTTGGGTCGTACAGCAACACACGAAGTGGGTCACTGGTTAAATCTTCGTCATATTTGGGGAGATGCAACATGTGGTTCTGATTTAGTTTCTGATACTCCAACGCATAGAACTTCAAATGCTGGTTGCCCTGCTTACCCTAAAACAAATACGTGTACAGGTGGTGGAACCGAAATGACTATGAACTACATGGATTACACCGACGATGTATGTATGTATATGTTCTCCGCAGGACAAAAAGCGCGTGCACAAGCATTGTTCGCAACAGGAGGCTTTCGTGTTGGTTTGTTGAGTTCAATTGGTTGCAATGCTCCTTCAGGTGGTACAACGTGTAACGTTCCAGCTTCTTTAACTTCATCGGCTGTTGGTTCTTCAACTGCAACTGTAAGTTGGGCTGCTGCAATTGGAGCTACTTCATATAGTTTACAATACAAAACTTCTACTGCTACTACTTGGACTACTGTAAGTGCATCAACTTCAAGTGCATCTCTAACAGGTTTAACTGCTTCAACAACATACAACTTCCAAGTTGCTTCGGTATGTGCTTCTGGAACAAGTGCTTATTCAACTGCAGGTTCGTTTACAACAACTGCTGTAGTTTCATGTACTGATGTATACGAACCGAACGAAAGTCGCACCGGAGCTAAGACAATTCCTTTGTCTAGCAATGTGAGCGCAAGAATTTCAACTTCTACAGATAAGGATTACCTTAAATTCGTAAATACAACTGCTGCAAGAAACGTTCGTGTATCAATAACAAATCTTCCTGCAGATT
>CAXNGM010000115.1:0-7139 GCA_964201695.1 Bacteroidia bacterium
TATAAGCTCCCATTGGACCGTCCGTTACACCTACGATTGGGCAATCTTGGAAAACCCAAAGTGCAGTATTACATGTATTGGTTCCGCATGTACTAAGCACATACATTCCTGAAACAGTTGGCGTATAAGTGTACCAAGTGTCCTCGAACAATGTTGTTAAACTGCCCGTCGATATTGGTAACGTTTGACTACAAGTACTTCCTTGAGGACAAGCAATACTATGTTCTGCTTCAAAATTGAAATCATAGCCCTGAGCCAATTCTACACCATTAAGGTAAATCCAATAACCACCCGGCGCATAAATACCATCGCCATACGAGTCATGAATTTGAACCTGAACACAGCTATTATTGGGAACACAAACGGTATCGCTGTTTGACTCGCCACTTGCTATGAAGGTTCCGTTACTAAGTATATCCCATGAAATTTCATATGGATATTGATCAGGAACAATTTGAACAATAATCTCGCTAAAGCCAGTAGGACAATTCTGAGCAAAAGCTTGAATGCCAAAAAGCATGAATAATAAAGTAGATATTCGTTTCATGTGATATTTTTTTCAAATTTAAGGAATTTTTTTGGGAGATTACTGATAAGTAAAAACCCTATGTTCTCTAATGTATAACTGCGTTTACTTTAGAATGGAGGTTTGATTTTGGATAAAAACATCGGTTCGTTGCCTTACATTATCCCGAATATTAAACCAGAAAAGATTGTAATCAGCCACATGGTAATTATTCATTTTAATAAACATTCTTCCTGGAACGTGCGGTTTCTCAATCCATAAAATGCCGTTATTCACCTGAGCTCCATTGATTCGTTTTATTACTTTATCGAATTTCCAAATAATACCACCCACATTTTCATTTCTTGAAACTAATGTTGAATCAGTTTTCCAACTCAAGGGATTTACACAAACTCCTTTGTCGTATCCCGAACTCTTGTAATTGGATGGATAAAATCCTTTTTGATACGTAGCCCACGTAACATAACAATTGGTTTTTTCGGGATTGTCGCAAACGGGAAGCGATTTAAAATATCCTTTAGGAACCGGCATTCCAATTACATAGGCAGCCACTAATTGCTTTTCGAGTTCTGTATTTTCGATTAGCTCGCGAATAATTTTCCCAGCATGCTGAGTGCCTTGACTATGACCTGCAACGATGAACGGACGTCCTTGATTATAGTGTTTAATGTAATAAAGAAATGCAGCTTTGGTATCCTGATAGGCTAATTCCAAGGCCGCTTCACCACTTTTTCGGTCGGATGTAAAAAATGAACTTATGTGAGCTTGACGATAACGAGGAGCATACACACGACAAGAACCATTAAAAACACTTGCTTGATTTAAAATCGAGCTCCCATCCACTTTTTCGTTCATTTCTTGATCGTTCACATCGGCATTCCAAGGAAATCTTCTGCCTTCAACAGACTCCAAATATAAAGTGGGATGCAGAAAAAAAACATCAACTGCAGCGGTTGCTTGTCCATCGGAAACGCTCGCATTCGGAACACTATCGGCCATGTCCTTTCGAAAAGGAAGTGCTGCCCAATGTTCATTATTGCTGTAATCTGGACTTGGAGGAGAGGCGCTTTCGGAGAAACTTAAAGCAATAGAAGGAGGAACATACGTGTTGCCTACATATGGTTTTTTACACGATTGCCAGAGAACTATAGAAATCAACAGGAGGATTATGCGAAACATGCCGCAAAAGTAATACATACTTAAACTTACAAAACCCCCAATCTAATTTTCAATAACATTTTAATATCGAATGTGAATTTAAAAGCGTAGCAAAGTTATTTGTTCGTGAATATTCACTTATGCATTGTAAATCAGTAAAATTGACTACTTTTGCACCGCCAAAAACGAGCCATGCAGCAAATTAGAAACATTGCCATTATTGCCCACGTTGACCACGGAAAAACAACCCTCGTTGACAAAATTCTTCACCAAACAAAGCTGTTTCGTGACAATCAACAGTTCGGGGATTTGATTCTCGACAACAACGATTTGGAACGCGAAAGAGGGATTACGATCCTTTCTAAAAACGTTTCTGTTCGTTACAAGGATGTAAAAATTAACATCATTGATACTCCGGGCCACGCCGACTTTGGCGGAGAGGTAGAACGAGTATTGAATATGGCTGATGGAGTATTATTATTGGTTGATGCTTTTGAAGGTCCTATGCCTCAAACGCGTTTCGTACTTCAAAAAGCACTTGCATTAGGTTTGAAACCTATTGTGATTATTAATAAAGTGGATAAGCCAAATTGCCGCCCGGATGAAGTTCATGATGCGGTTTTTGAATTGTTTTTTAACCTAGATGCTACCGAAGAACAGTTGGAATTTAAAACAGTCTTCGGTTCTTCCAAAATGGGCTGGATGGGAGCTGATTATAAGAATCCAACCGACGGATTTGAATATTTGTTAGATACAATCGTATCTGAAATTCCTGCTCCATTGCAACCTGCAGGCACACCTCAAATGATGATTACTTCCCTAGATTTCTCCACATACATTGGAAGAATCTGTGTAGGTCGTTTACTTCGTGGTGAATTAAAAGAGAACATGCCCGTTAGTCTTGTAAAGCGCGATGGATCTGTAGTAAAATCTCGTATTCGCGAACTTTATACGTTCGAAGGTTTAGGTAAAGCCAAAGTTGAATCGGTTGTTGCAGGAGATATTTGTGCATTAACAGGAATTGAAGGATTTGAAATTGGTGATACTATTGCCGATTTCGAAAACCCTGAAGGTCTTGTTCCCATTGACGTAGATGAGCCAACTATGAGTATGTTATTTACCATCAACAACTCTCCTTTTTATGGGAAGGATGGTAAGTTTGTAACATCTCGTCACTTGAAAGAACGTTTAGATAAAGAATTAGAAAAGAACCTTGCACTTCGCGTTCAGCCAACAAATTCGGCTGATTCATTCTTGGTTTATGGCCGTGGAATCCTGCATCTTTCTATCCTAATCGAGACTATGCGTCGCGAAGGGTATGAATTGCAGGTTGGACAACCACAGGTTATTATTAAGGAAGTAGACGGAGTTAAGCACGAGCCAGTTGAAGTTTTAACGATTGATGTTCCGGAAGAATTTTCAGGAAAAGTAATCGAGCTAGTGAGTCAACGTAAAGGTGATTTACGTGTGATGGAACCGAAAGGCGACATGCAACATTTGGAATTTGAAATTCCTGCACGTGGAATTATTGGTCTTCGTAATCACTTGCTTACGGCATCTGCTGGAGAAGCAATTGTGGCGCATCGTTTCAAAGATTACGAGCCATGGAAAGGCGATATTCCTCAACGTACGAATGGGGTTATCATCGCTAAAGATCCAGGTAAATCCATTGCGTATGCGATTGACAAATTGCAAGATCGTGGGTATTTCTTTGTAGATCCAGGTGAAGATGTTTATACAGGAATGATTATCGGCGAGCAAAACAAAGCAGGCGATATGGTGGTTAACATCACCCAAGAGAAGAAATTAACGAACATGCGTGCTTCCGGATCGGATGATAAAATGCGCATTGCTCCCGCTATCAAATTTTCTTTGGAAGAGTCGATGGAATACATTCAGAAAGATGAGTATGTAGAAATTACTCCAAACGCTTTACGTATTCGTAAAATCCATTTGGACGAAAACACGCGTAAACGTGCTTCTGCTCAGTTATCGTAATTAAAATCTAACATTTTTAAACGCCTGTTTCTTCATTGAGACAGGCGTTTTTTTATGGGTTGAATTTGGATTATTTCATCATGAAATCCTTCCCCAATCCATCTTTCTTTTCTCTAAAACTCTCAATTGCACATTGAGCTTTTGATTCTCTTCCAAAAGCAAATCGGGATCTTTATCCAAAAGTGATTGTGCTAGCTGACGACAATACACAAGCAATTGATTGTCTTTACTGATATCGGCAATGTTCAAATCCAAATCGCCACTTTGCTGAGTGCCTTGTAAATCGCCTGGGCCACGTAATTCCAAATCGACTTCCGCAATTTCAAATCCGTCGTTAGTGCGAACCATTGTTTCCAAACGGATTTTCGCTTCGGTACTCAGTTTGAATCCAGACATCAACAAACAATACGATTGATCGGCGCCCCGCCCTACTCGACCACGCAACTGATGCAATTGCGACAAACCAAAACGTTCGGCACTTTCTATAATCATAACCGATGCATTGGGCACATTCACGCCCACTTCAATAACCGTCGTGGCAACCATGATTTGCGTTTGTTTCTTGATGAAACGTTGCATTTCAAATTCTTTATCCGCCGATTTTAAACGACCATGGACAATACTTAACTGGTATTGCGGACTCGGAAACCAATCTTGCAAATGATTGTAACCATCCATTAAATTTTTGTAATCGAGCTGTTCGCTTTCCTCAATGAGCGGATACACCACATAAATTTGTCGGCCAAGGTGAATCTGCTCTTTAATAAAATTGAGCATTGCCGGACGGTCTTTGTCGAACTGATGTTTTGTAACGATGGGTTTTCTTCCAGGAGGCAATTCATCAATGATGGAAATATCCAAATCGCCATACAACGTCATGGCAAGAGTTCGTGGAATGGGCGTTGCTGTCATGATAAGCACATGCGGAGGAAGCGTGTTCTTTGCCCAAAGTCTTGCACGTTGCGCCACACCAAACCGATGCTGTTCGTCAATAACTATAAAACCTAAATTTTTGAAAAGCACTTTATCTTCAAGAAGCGCATGTGTTCCAACCACTATATGCAATTCCCCACTTTCGAGTTCTTGATGGAGAATGGTTCGATCTTTCTTCTTTGTTGAACCAGTGAGCAATCGGATTTTCACTCCAATTTTTTCGGCCAGTTCGCTCAGTCCTGAAAAATGCTGTTGCGCCAGGATTTCAGTTGGAGCCATCAAGCATGCTTGAAAACCATTATCGATGGCCATGAGCATACTCATAAACGCCACAATTGTTTTTCCACTTCCTACATCTCCCTGAACCAAACGATTCATTTGAATGGGCTTGGCAACATCTGCTCTGATTTCTTTGAGCACCTTTTTTTGTGCTCCCGTCAATTGAAATGGCAGATGATTATGATAGAAATTATTGAATGTCTCGCCAATAATCTCGAATGGAAAACCCTTTAATAATTGTTTATTGATACGATTCTGACGGATTAAACGCAACTGTAAGAAGAACAATTCTTCAAACTTCAATCGTGTTTCGGCGGCTTTTAATTCCTCCGAATTATTGGGCTGATGAATAAATTGGTACGCCTGTTTGAGCGATATTAATTGGTGTTGTTTAATTAGATATTCGGGCAATGTTTCTTCAATTTGATGCCCGATACGTTGAAGCAATTGTTGAATAATTTGTGCTTGTCCTTTGCTATCGAGCCAAGCCCGCTTCATGGCCTCTGAGCTGTTGTACACAGGTTGTAATCGCGGGGCTAGGGCAGCTTTTTCGGCGCTGTAAAATTCCACTTCGGGATGCGCCATATTCAATGAATTATTGAATTGTGTTGGCTTCCCGAAAACAATCACATCAATACCAGGTCGAATTTTATCCTGAACGAATTTTATTCCTTGAAACCAAACAAGATCAATCGTCCCAGTATTATCGCGCAAGATGGCTGTTAATCGTTCTTTGCCTTTCCCAGAACCTTGCATTTTAATACTCTCTAATCGTCCAATAATTTGAACCAAGGGCAAATCTTCCGAAACTTCATTGATTGCATAAAATCGTGTTCGATCTACATAACGAAAGGGAAACCAATTCAGCAGATCGCCAAAAGTTTCTATCTCACAGTCTTTCTTCAGAAGCATGATCTTCTTAGGAGCGAGACCTTGAAATGCAGTTATGGGTGAGTCGAAGATGGTCAATTATCAATTACGAGTTATGAATTATCAATTACGGATTATCAATTACGGATTATCAATTACGGATTATCAATTACGAATTACGGATTATTAATTACGAGTTGAAAAGGGAAAAGTGGAAAGTGGAAAGTTTGGGTTTAGTATCTAATTCTTCATTCTTCGGGGAGCGCATACCAGCGGCGGTAAAAGCGATGCAGCAGGGTTGGAATTGCAATAATAAAAATAATTAAGCCTATAATTTCAGCGTAAAAGAAATGCAATTTCATGGTTAAATAATCGAAACTAAAAGCTGGATTTACCAATTCGTTGTATGCACTTTGTTGGCCTTCATAATACATGGAAGTTAAAAGCAGGGGCAGAAAGTACAACATCCACGAAAAAATATTTATCGAAATACCTGATACGATGTTGCGTGTTTTATTTTGAAAAGCCCCGAATGAGAAGAACGCAAAAAGGACAAAATAAAATAAATAACTTCCAAACATGGAAGATTCATTCCCACTTGAGAATGCTAGAATTAACCCTGTTAAAATACTCAACAAAACACAGGTTAAAATGCTCAGAAAGAATGCCTTTTTGGTTGAATGTCGGAAATTGAAAACCAATAAGGAAATACAAAAAGTGATATAAAACCAAACACGTATTTGCCATTCCAAATTATTGGGCGCAAAACTGTGTTTCCTTTCGTAAATATTTTCAATTGAACGAGTTATGTTATCTGTAAAAAATCTTCCCTGAATATAATTGCCGTTGTTGTATTCTGTTTCGGTGTAATAATTATTATCATCGTTGCTGTAGTATTTATATTTTTTTACGAGAACGTCCATTTCTTGAACCAATGGCGAAACTTCTTTTTTAGTATAATGCTGAATAATTTGGTAATACAAATCTCTGGAATTAAGCATTTTTACATCTGCATAACTACTCAAACCAGGATCCGTAACAAACTCATAACTTGGACATTCGCTGAATACATAAACACTGTCGTTGAGTTTTAATAAACTATCACAACCCAATTTTTTTGAAGCAAACTCCGTTGTATCCATCAATCTAAATGCGGGCTTATAATTAAAAACAGCCGAATCGATCATCACAGTAGCGCTCGTTGTGACTTCTTCTACATCTCCAACAACCTCCACTTGTTCATATCGCCCTTCTGTAGAATTCACCACTATAACCGTGTCATTCGCCCAATCGTGTGGCAAAGAATCGTACGAAAGTTGACAAATAAGTGAATTCATTTTATTTAAATCAACAGCCAACTCATTGTCGGAATAAG
>CAXNGM010000116.1:0-7090 GCA_964201695.1 Bacteroidia bacterium
GGTAAAGTGGGTTTTGTCGCAGGCAAACGTTTTCAAGAGCTTCTATTTTCAGGATCTCCCTATGGAACGGCTTTCGATGAAGCAGACTACAAATCCCTGCAAATTGATGAGTTGAAAAACTTTTATCAGCAGTATTATTCTCCAACATCGGCGAAAATCTTTCTAAGTGGGAAAATTGATACAAACACCTCCCAGCTTCTCGAAGATACTTTCGGGATGTTACCTGGAAAAGGAACATTTCTACCAGCCATTGAGATTCCTATTGTTGGAAATAACTTTGAACGTAAACAGTTTATTCCAAAAGATGACGCAATTCAATCGGCAATCCGCATTGGACGAAGATTGTTTACAAAAAACCACACCGATTATTTTGGAATGAAGGTATTAACCACCATTCTAGGAGGATATTTTGGTTCCCGTTTGATGAGCAATATCCGCGAAGACAAAGGTTACACATATGGCATTGGAGCCGGAATTTTATCGTATTGTTCGGATGGTTATTTTTACATCAGTACAGAAGTGGGATCAGATGTTTGCACACTGGCATTGAATGAGATTTATAAGGAGATTGCTTTGCTGCGCGATGAAATGGTTTCTAATGAAGAGCTTGATTTAGTGAAAAGCTATATGTTAGGTTCATTACTGAAAAGTTTCGAAGGTCCTTTCGAACGCATGGAGCGTTTTAAAAATTGTCATCTATTTGGAGTGGATGAGCAGTATTTTCAACGATATACTCAGGCAATTCGGAATATCACTCCCGCTCAAATTCAACATTTAGCGAAAGTTTGGCTACAAGAAGAAGAGCTTTTGGAATTGGTTGTGGGTAAATATTAATTTGAAAGGAGTTATAATTTAAAATTCATTTCATTTTACAGAGCAATTTATTCCTAAATTTGCGCGCAATTCGGGACTAATCCCGTTTCCCCGATTGCCATGGAACACCATTCTAAATTCGTTGAAGGGCTTACATACGACGACGTACTTCTTATTCCTGATTACTCAGAAGTTCTTCCACGCGATACTGATATTAGTACGTATTTTACTCGCACTATCCGACTCAACGTTCCTATAGTTTCAGCTGCGATGGATACCGTTACAGAATCGTCCTTGGCAATTGCCATAGCGCAAGAGGGTGGTATTGGTGTTTTACATAAAAACATGAGCATTGCCTTACAGGCTGCCGAAGTCAAAAAGGTAAAACGATCGGAAAGCGGAATGATTATCGATCCTGTTGTCTTGTCTGAAACCGCTGTTGTTGCTGATGCTTTGCAATTGATGAAGGAAAACCGAATTGGTGGTATTCCGGTAGTTGATGAAAATAGGAAGCTTGTTGGTATTATTACCAATCGTGATTTGCGGTTTGAAAAACGATTCGATAAGCCGGTGCGCGATGTAATGACCAAAGACAATCTCATAACAACTACCGAAACCAATCTTGCAAAAGCAGAAATATTGCTTCAAGATTATAAAATTGAAAAACTACCAGTGGTAAATCAAGATTATCAGCTGGTTGGATTGATCACCTACAAAGACATTATAAAAAATCGCCTTCGTCCCAATGCATGTAAAGATGATTTTGGGCGTTTGCGAGTTGCTGCTGCAGTTGGCGTTACAGCCGATACTCTCGAACGTGTTGCTGCACTCGTTAAAGCGGGTGCCGATGCGGTTGTTATTGACACAGCACATGGCCATTCGAAAGGCGTTATTGAAAAATTAAAAGAAGTGAAAGCGCAATTTCCAGATCTGCAAGTTGTTGTTGGAAATATCGCTACAGCTGCCGCAGCGCGCATGTTAGTTGATGCCGGAGCGGATGCAGTGAAAGTTGGAATTGGACCTGGATCTATTTGCACAACCCGTGTAATTGCTGGTGTTGGTGTTCCTCAGTTAACAGCAGTTATGGACGTTGCGCGCGAACTTCAAGGAACAGGAATCCCTGTAATTGCAGATGGTGGAATTCGTTTTTCGGGCGACATTGCCAAAGCAATCGCTGCTGGAGGTTCAACGATTATGGCTGGTTCTCTTTTCGCTGGAGTAGAAGAGTCGCCAGGTGAAACCATCATTTTTGAAGGACGAAAGTTTAAATCGTACCGAGGTATGGGTTCCATTGAAGCCATGCAAACGGGCTCGAAAGACCGTTATTTTCAAGATGCGGAAGACGATTTGAAGAAATTAGTTCCTGAAGGAATTGTTGGACAAGTGCCATTTAAGGGAACATTGTCAGAAGTTTTATATCAAATGATTGGTGGTTTACGCGCTGGAATGGGCTATTGCGGTGCCGCAGATATTGCACAATTGCAATCTAAAAAACTCATTCGCATTACTGCTGCTGGGATTCGCGAATCACATCCTCATGATGTTAACATTACTCGCGAAGCACCGAACTACTCAAGCCGATAGAATTCTATTAAAATTGAATTCCATTGTTAAAGAAGATCTTCATTAAAATGAGGATGGATGCAAGTACCACCAAAAATCGATTTTCAATTAAACCGGTTTCTGGCATTTTGTAAATCATAATCATGCGGCTTTTCATAGCATTGATAATGATTGAAACAACAATAATAAACATGGTAAACACCAATCCTAAATTGAGGATAAATGAACCATCCGAAAAATAGATGAGCGTTACTCCAGAACAAATTACATACGGTAGAAAGATTGTTTGAAACAAATAAATGATCCTATTCTCGTTCTTCGAAATGTTGTGTGTGCTGTTTGTTATTTGAATAAATGGCTTAGCCACAATAACTCCAATAATAATTAAGAACATAATCGCAATAATGGAAACGATTATTTTGGCGAAATCTTCCCAAAATAAATAATCCGCAACAATCCCCAAATAGCTTGATATAACACCTTGGTTTCCATTGTTTTTGATTGGCATCAATACCAACTGAGCGCAAAAAAAGTTGAGGTAATGAATGCCCAACCACAACCAGAAAGTTTTCATTATGCCTGGTCTTTTGCGATAAATCTTTTGAATAATTAACGCAATTACTCCCCCAATCAAACAGTAAACAGCACCAGATATAAATGTTCTTAAAACCGAATCAACGGTCCACATATCAAAGTTTCTTGTATAATCAACTTTGAAAAAATAGAGTTTGTATAAGAGACTAAAACGCTTAGCAAATAATGAAGAAATTACGTAAAAGCTAACATAAACAATAGCATAGGCAGCCAAATATGCTATTGATGAATTTATAATTCTATTGTTTCTTTCTTGCTCTTGAGAATTTTCTTTATTCGAAAGTTTCTCGGTAAAATCAAGAATCCGCTCCTTTGAATCCATGGAAATTTTGGGATCAACCATATGCAAATATATCTTTTTATTAATCCAATTTTAAACGATTCAGATTTAAGAATGTATGCTTTGATATATTGGAGCTTTAGACTATTTTCGCACGTTCATAATTCTTTAAGCAAAATTACAATGTTCAAAAACAAGATTCTACTTGCTGCCTGCATTTTGTCAGGTACTGTTGCTCTCGCTCAGACAACACCTAAGAAAAAACCAACAGTTGCTAAAGCACCTCAGGTTGTATCGGTTGCTGCTCCAGTTGTTGAAGATCCAATTATGCTAATTGTTGGCGGCGACGCTGTAACTCGTGCAGAGTTTGAAAGCATCTACCGAAAAAACAATTCCAAAGACACAGCGAGTAGCCGTAAAGCGCTCGAAGAATATCTACAGCTTTTTATCAATTTTAAATTGAAGGTAAAAGCTGCAAAAGTTGCTGGAAAAGACACTGCAAAAGCCTTTCAAACAGAACTTAAAGGGTATCGTCGTCAATTAGCTCAGCCATATTTGACTGATAAAAACGTAAACGATAAATTGATACAAGAGGCTTACGATCGTTCTAAAAAAGATATAAAGGCAAGCCACATTTTAATTTCATTGCCTTCTGAGCCCCTGCCAAAAGATACATTGGCGGCTTACACAAAAGCAATGAAAATCCGTGAGCGGCTTATTAAAGGTGAGGACTTTGCTCTCTTAGCGCGCCAAAATTCGGCAGATTCTTCTGCAAAACAAAATGATGGAGACCTTGGATATTTTACATCCATGATGATGGTTTATCCTTTTGAGTCTGCAGCCTATTTAACTCCAATTGGAGAAATATCTGCTCCCGTTAGAACCAAATTTGGTTACCATATCTTGAAAGTTACTAATATGCGTGATGCTCAAGGGCAAGTTCATGTGGCGCATATCATGGTAAAAAATCCAGAGAATGCAAAAGACTTAAGTGTTGAAGAAAACAAAAAGAAAATTGATGAAATAAGCACGAAAATTAAAAAAGGGGATGATTTCGGTCAGTTAGCATCTCAGTTTTCAGACGATCGTTCATCTGGAAAAAATGGAGGTCAACTACCTTGGTTTGGAACGGGTAAAATGGTTCCTGAATTCGAAAAAGTAGCATTTGAATTAAAAAACGACAATGAAGTAAGTGAGCCATTTCGCACTCCATACGGATGGCACATTGTAAAACGCCTTGAAAGAAAAGGGGTACAATCGTTTGATGAAGTAAAAGCGGAACTTAAGTCTAAAATCTCGAAGGATTCGCGTTCTCAATTGAGCAGCGATGCTGTAATTGCGCGAGTTAAGAAGGAAAACGGATTTATCGAAGATTTCAAATCACTCAACGAATTTATTCTGAAAGTGGATACTAGTTTTTTAAATGGTCGTTGGAAATCGGATGGTGTTAAAACCATGCTTAAACCTTTATTTGTATTGGGTAAAGAAGCATCAACACAATATGATTTTGCTGAGTTTCTTGTGCAAAATCAGAGTCGCCAAACGAAAGACAATAACTTAGAAGCTTTAGTGAGAAAATCGTATGACTATTTTAAGAATGAGAAAGTCAAAGCATACGAAGATGTTCGTTTAGAGCAAAAATACCCAGAGTTCAGAATGCTCATGCAAGAGTATCGTGATGGTATCATGTTGTTCGAAATTACAGATGAAAATGTTTGGTCAAAGGCTTTGAAAGATACTTTGGGCTTAGAAGAATTCCACAAACAAAATCTAGCTAATTACATGTGGGGAAATCGTGTTGAAGCGGTAGTTTACAAATCGAAAGATTTTAAAATTGCGAAGGCGACAAGAAAACTGGTAGCAAAACGCGCTAAAAAAGGAACTTCTATCGATGCAATTCGTGCTGAAGTAAATGAGTCTTCTCAGTTAAATCTTCAAACAGAAAAGGGTTCTTTTTCTAAAGGGGATAATGAAACAGTTGATGGAGTTAATTGGGTTTTGGGAATTTCTGCTGATAAAGTTAATGCCGATGGTTCGGTTACATTTGTTGAAATTACCAAGGTGCTCGAGCCAACTCCAAAAACACTTCAAGAAGCTCGTGGTTTAATTACTGCCGATTATCAAACATTCCTTGAGCAAAATTGGATTAAAGAGCTTCAAAGTAAATATCCTGTTGAAGTTAAACGTGATATTTTTGATTCAATTAAATAATTTCTGATTAATTACAGGCGGCTCGTTTTGGTGAACCAACCTAAACGGGCCGTTTGCATTCGAAATTGGTTTTAGAAACATGGGTTTTAAGCAGTTGTTTTTGTTTTTCTGTGTTATTGTATTTCTTTCTTCCTGCGGTGGAAATAACCAGGAAGGCATATCTGTTGCTCGTGTTTACGATAAAACATTATCGCTTAAAGAACTCCAGCAAGCTCTGCCTTCAGGCCTTTCGAAAAAAGACAGTACCGCCTTTGCCAAAGATTTTATTGATCAATGGATTAAACGAAATGTGGTTTTAAAACGTGCCGAAAGTAACTTGACTGAAAATCAAAAAGACGTTAGTCAGCAACTGGAAGATTACCGCGTTTCTCTTTTAATTTTTGCATATGAACGGGAGCTAATCAGACAAAAACTCGACACAACAATAAATCCTGCAGAAATTGAATTGTACTATAAACAGAACTCCGCAAACTTCGAGTTACGTAGCAACATTATCCGATTAAAATACATCAAACTACCAATTAAAACGCCCAATGCTGACAAGGCAAAGCGTTGGTTTACTTCCCCAAGGCCGGATGATTTTAAACGTTTGGAGCAATTTGTAAATCTATATGCCGTTAATTTTCTACTCGATGATTCTAACTGGCTTTTATTGGAAGATGTTATCAAAGAAATTCCAATGGGGAATTATTCTGTGGCTGATTTCAATTCGAATAAACGTTTTCTAGAATTCGATGATAAAGATTACCATTATCTTGTATCAATAAATGGATTTATGGTAAAAGATAGCAATGCGCCATTGAGTTTTGAAAAAGATAATATTCGAAATATCATCCTTAATAAACGAAAAATTAAATTAGTTGAACAAATGCAACTTGATGCGTTTAAAGATGCTATGAATGAAAACACCATTGAACGATTTGATCTCCCCAAATAAATGATAAAAAAGATATTGAGTTTCTTGATTTTCCTTTTACCAGGATTACTTATAGCACAGCCGCAAAGCATCGATAAAATTATTGCCATTGTTGGCGATAAAGCCATTTTACTTTCTGAAGTAGAGTCGCAAGCAATGCAAATGGAGCAACAAGCAACGGTAAAAGACAGTAATTTACGTTGTAACGTTTTGGAAGATATCATCATTCAAAAACTCCTGCTTAATCAAGCCGAAAAGGACAGTGTGGTCGTTTCAGATGCTCAAGTTGATGGAGAGTTAAGCAAGAAGATTCGCTATTTTGTGGGTCAAATTGGATCAATCGAAAAGCTGGAAGCCTACCTGGGTAAATCAATTGTTCAAATAAAGGATGATTTCAGAGAACGTATAAGAGACCAACTCGTTGTTCAACAAATGCAGGGTAAAATTGCCGGTGATGTGAAAGTTTCGCCTGCCGAAGTAAGGGCTTATTTTGAAACCATTCCTGCCGATAGTATTCCCTTTATTGAAAGCGAAATACAGGTTGCCCAAATTTTAAAGAAGCCGCCTATAAACCAAGCTGAACGTGAACGTGTAAGAAAAGAATTGCAAGACATTCGACAGAAAATTGTCGATGGAAGGTCCTTCGCTTCCATGGCTGCGTTTTATTCGGAAGATGTTGTTTCTGCTGCCAAAGGCGGTGAACTCGGGTTTGT
>CAXNGM010000117.1:0-7069 GCA_964201695.1 Bacteroidia bacterium
GCATTGTACAATTCAATCCAATCATCTAATTGTCCATTAGCATCGGGATAATTGGTATTGAATGCATTTAACTCATTCAAGTAAAGCAAAGGAGGGACAAATGTTGGGATGTTATCGTTGTCTTTTATCTTGATCACAACGGTACTGGAATCGCCAATTTGCAAACCATTCGAAACCTGAACTACCGAAAATGTTAGGTATTCGTCGGGCTCAATTTGGAAATCATCGAACGCGGAAATGGTAAAAGAAAGATTCGGATTTCCTGGTTCAGTAAAAAGCAAAAGTTGCCCGCTTGATAATGCCGGACTCGTGTAATAATCGTTAAAAATACCTGCTCCATTCAATGGATTTAAAACAATAATATAGGTTGCAGTTGGACTTGGATTTATCGACATTGGAACGAGTAAACTTGTTTGTCCTTCCGAAATTTCCAGTGTGTCATTTAGGAAATTAATGCGTGAGAAATTCTGATCGGTACTCAATAACGTTACCGCAATTACATCTTGATTTCCAGCAGTTAAACCCCCCGAAAGAGATCCAATGGCAAAGGAAACAGTTTCATTCGCTTCAGCGGTTCCATCGGTTTGTGCTTGAAATGTAAAGCTTGCCGAAGTCGCGTTTGCAGGAATATTCAGTGTTATGTTCCCTGATTGAACAGGTGGATTTGTTGAATAATCGGATGATGTTATACCAGGGAATTCAAAAATATCTAATACAACGGTTTGTGGAGAGAAAAGTGGTGTGCTTATATCGAGCGTTATGGTTGCCAAGGAACCACCCTCAACAACCGATGTGCTTGCTTGCGAAAATTCGATGGTTGATGCAAAAGGTTGAACACTTCCCCCAGATCCCCAAGAAGGCCAAGAGTTAACTCCGCCTGCTTCAGCATTATCTAAAAACCAATAATTGATGTTGTAAATAATTGGAAGCATATCGGGCCCCGTAACATTTAATGGGGTAATCGATAAATAACCATTATCGATGTTGATAGTTGTTACCTGCATAAATGCAATGGCTGTTTGACCATTTACTAATGGAGCAGGAAGGCAGGTCCGAAATTCGAAATACGGAATGGAATCGCAGTTTGGTCGCCAAGTGTTATTGCTAACTCCAGCAATGAATGAAGGTTGGGAGGCTGTTCCGAGGTAAGCCAAAACTTGTTCACCTTGTCCCAATGAATACCAAATTCTACTAGTAGCAGTTCCCGGACCTGTAACCGTCATGCCACTTCCATTATCTTGTAAACGAAATATGGTTCCAACAGGCAATGCAGTATCTGGGCTTGTCCAAACAACAGTTTGCTCATTTTCGAGCAAATGCGCACCTGTCCATTTATTATCGGTAAAACTAATTTGTGTAGATGGAGGAATTGTATCGGTGGTAACTAGTGAAAATGCCATGGGCGAATCGCCTTGATAACCAATGAATGCTACAGCTCCAGCAGAAAGTACTTGAGCTTGGATTGATGTTTTAATTCCCAGTAAAATAAATCCGAGAATTAGTAAAAAACGATTTTTCATTGGATGATTTTCGTTAAAAAAACAAATGTACGTGAAAATGAAAACTAGGTTGTGTTCTTGATTTATTGTGGTAAAAAAAACGTCCTGAAGAAAACCTGCAGGACGTTTACACGCTCATTAAACTATCAATGTTGAACAATCAACTTGCGATACACACGCTCTTGTTTTGAACCAAGTCGAATTAGATAAGATCCTGTTGGGAATTCCTGTGTATTAATGTTGAGTAATTGAATCCCTTCATTGATTCTTTTTTGAACCAACAAACGTCCTGAAACATCAAAAATATGCAGTTGAATTTCACCGCTAAATCCTTCAAAATTGATTTGAACATTTTCGTTCGCTGGATTCGGAAATAGTGAAGTTTTTAATGAAGAAACATTTTCAATACCTACAGAACTTGTTGTATTTGATGCATTGGGTGTAGTTGTTCCTGCTTCGAAAATGACAAACTCTCCGTCAACTTCAATATCGTAACCAAACGATTCGTCTGGACCAAGTGCTTCGTATGTTAATGAGTCGATTAATTCTCCGTTAGAGGCATACAAACCAACATATTCACCTGCAGGCGATAAAGTGAAATTGGTGTGAAGTGCACCTTGAGCAATTGTATTGTCTGCCCAAACCAAAATAAAACCACCCGGTGCAATTACGGTTGTTGCAGATCCTGATGGGAATTGGTATTTCGCAGGAAGTGTAACGTCATCTGTGATCGATAAACCCGCTAAATCGGCTGGTGTAGAGGCGTTGTTGTAAATCTCAATCCAATCGTTAAAATCACCAAATTCATCAGCAATGGTGTTCGTGTTTGATGCCATTACCTCGTTGATGTATAAATCGGAAGTGACAGCTTCAGAATCGTTATCGAGAATGCTTAAGGTTGCTGTTGAATTTAATCCAACTTCAATTATGTTGCTTAATGAAACAATTGTAAACGTTAAATCCTCTGGACTTTCAATTTCCAAATCATCGTTTACATCTATGTTAAAAGTAAATAGTGTTTCGCCTGGATTAATTGTCACTGCAATGGAACCTGCAATTGCAGCTGGGGTTAAGGTGTAATCCGAACTTGTAATTCCATTTCCTTCGGCAAGTGTAATATTGAATGTTTGAACAGATGTTGTTGCTGGAGAAATTTCAACGGTTAGTGTAATACTTGATTCTCCTTCAGTTATTGTTTCGTTCGTGGAAGAAAAACTCGCGAAAGAAATTCCTTCAGGTTCGGTAATTTCAAAATTTAACGAATCTCCTGTTCCAATTGTTAAACCAGATGAAGTTGAAACAATGGATAACGAACCAATTTCTACTCCTTCAATAAGTCCATCGGCCAATGCGGCTAGGTTAAAACTGATTGTGGACGTTAGAACCGGCAAGGTTAGGGTAATAGAATTTGCCGAAATTATTGGATTGCTTTGCAAGTCGGATTCGTTTGCAACACCAGTAAGCTGAATAGTAACTGTTTGAATGCCATAGCTTGCGGGACTGACTGTTAAGGTTACGTTTTCACTTGCGCCGCCTTCCGAAAGGGAGAAAAATCCTGTTTGGAAATTTACTTCCGAAGGGTCTGGATTTATAAATGTAAATACCCATTCAGGCCACATGTCAATTCCTGAAACAGCTGGATCATTATCGTAGGTCCAGTTTTCAGGATCCATAATAAAAGCTAAAATCTCTGAAGGAGAACCGCTAAATTCGGCGAAAGCAAAGAACATATTATCTGTTCCAGTTGAATCACCCGGAATCGCAATAGCATTAAAACCTTCTTCGAGTGGAGCAGGAAGGCAGGTGAAATTTGTATTACCTGTGGAAGTTGTGTTGCATGTGGTCAAGAAAAGATTCATGCTAATTGCCGCAATAAAATTGGGCGCATCGACAGTTCCTGTGTATGCTAGAATTTGATCACCAGATGTTGCGAAACCATTCAGTTCTCCTGTTGCAGTGCCAGGGCCAATAACTAATTCAATATTGTGTGCACTTTGCGGCGAAACTGTATCTTCTTGCATAATAACCACTGAACCGGCTGGAACTCCAATGGCAGGAGCAGTCCAAACAACCGTTTGTTCGTTAGTGAAAAGCGCTGTCCCACTCCAACCATTGTCTGTGAAACTGATACTTGTATTACCTGGAATATCATGTAAAGCGATGAACGCAAATCCATCTGGAGCGTCGGTTTGCATGGCAAGGAAAGCAATATCTCCTGCTTGTAATTGAGCAAAAATTTGTGAAGCTGAAAAGCAGAGTATCAGTGAAGTAATGATGGATTTCATAGTATTCGTATTTACTGCAAATCTAGCAAAAAATACGTGAAAATCCGCCTTGTCTTAATCGAAGAAAACCCAATTGAAACCCAGTTTGAGTATGCGGTCGGGTAGGGGATAATTAGGAATTACGTATGCATTCATCCCATTTATTCCGGCATTAAAATGTTCCATCATCGCAAAAATCCGAGCACGACGAACTTTCACACTCACATAAAAATTAGCTTGTATCAATCCTTTGTTTTTAAAAGTGTCTTGCAAATAAAATAGACCACTTTGTGTTTGATATGCATTGGCTCTAAAGTCAGTGCATCCAATTATATCTATGCCAAACCTCCATGGGGTTGTTTTGCTGATTAATCCCTCACGAAAAATACTCTCCTGATATTGAATGAGCGGCAATCGCACTTGACTTTCATCATTCACTTGTTGAATCAGCAGGCGACTTTGTAGATGCCATTTGCGCAAGTTAATTTGTTGAGTCAATTGCGCCGAAAGTACATTCAAGGTTTTGTTACTTTGAATTGGGCGACCTGTTTGTGCAAGTAAGACCCAATTTCCGATAATTTGATTGCTAATTCGGAGATGGAGGTTTAATTTCTCAACTTCAATTTCACCAAAAATGCGGTTGATTGAAATTTTTTGGAATGACGTATCCCAACTTCCAAAATTGGAAGCAAAATGTTGAAGCTGATAAACTGCTTCCTGTCGCATGTTTTCAATGCCCACATTTATTCTCAAGCCTTTCGATGGCTTTACTTCCAGAGAAGTTGAAATGGAAATGTCGCCGGAGTTAAATCCCGAAACAAAGGCTTCAGCTTGGGCATGAATTTTCAAAGATGGGCGAATGTGATAGACAAACTTTCCACCTGCACTTTGATTGATTGTTTTAAAATTTTGGATTGTGTCGTTTATTTGAATGTCCATCTGGGAATGAACGGCTTGTTGTTTTAAAAACGCCTTCGCTTCCCAGTGCATTTTTTTTGATGAATCGGCTTGTGTACTGAGTTTTAACAAGGCAAATTCATTCTCCCATTGGGTGTTGTAATAATCAACAAATGTTCTTGCAGAATCTAAGATCGTTGAGTAATAATCATTTATTGGATTTTCATCGTCGTATGAATGTCGGTTGAAATTGTATTGTACGGTATGTTGCAAACGAACAATTGCTCCATCTTTTCTAATTCCGCTTGAATCGGATGCCGGCCTAATTAGATCAAATGTTTGTCGCAACAAAAAACCATTCCGAAAAACTTTATTTCGCGCTTTATCAAGGTTAACAGGATAAAGCTGCCTATTGGTTTCGGTATTGGTTTGAAATAATGAATCACCAGATGCTGTTATTCCACCATTTTCGAACGATGCACCTTTGTGATACACAACCCCTGCAAATGCTTGATAACGTTCAGAACCAGGTCTAAACCAAAAGTTTAATCGCAGGGCAGAATGTGCTGTTGCCTGACGAACATAAGTGCCTTCCGAATTTACTCGTTGGAACTCAATTCCAAAATTGAATGACTTACCAATGTTTTGTGTGTGCCGAATTCTGAAAAACGCTTCTTTCTTTCCGCCTTGAGTATAGGAAGCTTCAGTAAAAGGCGATTGAGCGTCGTAAAATTGAATATTCTTTAATTCAAATGTATAGGGTAGAAACGTGTTAAATCCCCAATTGAAGCCACTGTTAAAAGCAGGTTGGAAGTTCAAATCTTGAATAGCGGTCCCATTATTTCCTAAGGTGCTGTTTATGAGCTGACTTCTGTAAACTGGCAAGTAAAATTGCACCCGATCGAGCGAGTAATCCATCTTGCTCATTTGTCTATTTCCCGATTCGGATGCTTCTAAACCGATATATTCAACCCGCGATTTGTCACGCCCGATGGTTGATGAATCGACCTTCAACAGGTTTGTTTGCTTTGGCGCCGCATTGTTTTCGGTTTGTGCTTTGGCAAACGAACAGTAAAGGATGAAAAGTAAAATGGAAAATCGGTTCAACATTGCGTCAAAAGTAGCAGTTTTATAACAATTGTTTCATAGATATTTAGCAGTTAATAAACATTGGATTTCATCTAAAATTTGTAAATGTGTTTATCATTGAGATTCTTGGTTTATCTTTACCATCCCAAAATTAGCTTCAGATATGTACAGACCACATCGAAATCTAGTCACTTTGGGGGAGTTTATCATTGAGCGTCAGGCAGATTTTCCATACGCAAAAGGTGAACTTTCCAGTTTATTGAGCGACATAAGTATTGCAGCGAAAATTGTTAATCGCGAAGTGAATAAAGCCGGTTTGGTGAATATTCTTGGTGAAGCTGGGTCTGATAATATTCAGGGCGAAAGCCAAAAAAAGTTGGATGTATTTGCCAACGAACAGTTTCTCGCAGCTCTTGCATCTGGTGGAGAATGTGCAGGGGTTGCTTCCGAAGAAAACGACGAAATTATTTTATTTGATGGACCATCTTCTTCGGGAAAATACATCGTTGCGATGGATCCTTTGGATGGGTCTTCGAATATCGATGTGAATGTTTCGGTTGGGACAATCTTCTCCATTTACCGTCGTAAAACCAAAAATGGTCCAGCGGAAGTCAATGATTTTCTTCAATTCGGTTCCGATCAAGTGGCCGCAGGATATATTGTATATGGTTCATCTACGATGTTGGTTTACACTACGGGCAATGGTGTTAATGGCTTTACGCTCGATCCTTCCATTGGGGAGTTTTGTTTATCGCATCCCAACATGCGCATTCCGAAAGGTGGAAATATCTATTCCGTGAATCAAGGAAATTTTGTTCATTTTCCTGAAGGCGTTAAACGCTACATCAAGAATTTGCAGATTGACGATAAGGCAAGTAAAAAGCCTTATACATTGCGTTATATAGGTTCTTTGGTAAGCGATTTTCACCGCAATTTAATCAAAGGTGGAATTTATATTTATCCAACAACCTTAGCATCACCAAAGGGAAAATTACGCTTGATGTACGAAGCCAATCCCATGGCCATGATTATTGAGCAAGCAGGTGGAAAAGCAACGGATGGCTTTCAAGATATTCTCGAAATAGAACCAACCGATATTCATCAACGTGTTCCATTGTTTGTAGGTTCGGAAGATATGGTAGATGAATCGATGCGTTTCATGCGCGAATTTAGCGATGAAAACTTGCAGCCTTCATATTTGAGTAAATAGTTTTACTCAGATATTCATGTTTCATTACAATCAAATCCCGGAGGGATTTAATATTAATAGAAATGTTTGATCCATGCGATTTGTTCGACCCCAGGCGGGGTCGTATTTTT
>CAXNGM010000118.1:0-7005 GCA_964201695.1 Bacteroidia bacterium
AAAACACATTAAGTTCATGATTTATCATTAAACATCTATTCAATTCTTGCAAATGATGCCGTGTATACTCTTTGATTAACAGGATTATTGAAAATACAAGCGCAATTTATAATTTACTTATACAAATTCACAAAATAGCTTGAATTCTCAAGGATTCATTTTACGTGTCACTCCATTGTAAAATTTCATTTTTTCTTTACTCAATTGTTCGAATTGACTTAGGTTTGCAAAACTATTATGGCGCGAAAAACTACCTCTGAAGATTTACCAAAAGCAAAACTGAACCGGTCTTCATTTAAGAAAGTCACCCGATTATTTGGTTATCTTCAGCCAGATAAAGGTAAATACACTCTTGGCCTTGTGTTTTTAGCACTCACATCTGCTACAGCATTAGCATTTCCTTGGTTAATTGGCGATTTGGTAAATGCAGCCAAAGATCCTAAAGGGGACAGCTCCGTTAATTTCAAAGCTTTACTACTAATAGGTTTACTAACTGCTCAGGCATTCTTTTCTTTTTTCCGAATCTACCTCTTTTCGCAAACCACTGAAAACACCTTGGTTCGCTTGCGGCAACATTTATACAGTCACCTCATTCAATTGCCTATGTCGTTTTTTACGAGCAATCGTGTGGGTGAAATTAACAGCCGCATTTCGGCCGACATCACTCAAATTCAAGACACATTTACCACCACACTTGCTGAATTTTTAAGGCAGTTGATTCTCATTTTTGGTGGTTTAATTTTCATCACGGTAATTTCTCCGCAGCTAACATTATTTATGCTTGCCCTCATTCCAGCCATTGTAGTTGTTGGGATAATTTTCGGGCGATATATTCGTAAAATTAGTCGCCAGGTTCAAGACC
The DNA here is from genome assembly GCA_964201695.1 of Bacteroidia bacterium. GTDB lineage: Bacteria > Bacteroidota > Bacteroidia > M30B66 > M30B66 > CALQRR01. The sequence goes on from CAXNGM010000118.1 coordinate 863, forward strand.
GCGTTGCCGAATCGAACACCATCGTTCAAGAAACCATGCAAGGAATTGTAAATGTGAAAGCATTTGCGAATGAGTTTATTGAAGTAAAACGCTACAAAAAATCTATCAAAGAAATTGCAACACTTTCCATGAAATCGGCTTTTTCAAGAGGAATGTTTGCATCGTTCATTATCCTTGCATTGTTTGGTGCAATTGTCGGAATTGTTTGGTACGCAACTCGTTTAATGCAACAAGGCGAAATTGAATTTGGTGATGTGATTTCTTTTGTGATTTATACTTCATTTATTGGTGCATCTATTGGCGGTGTTGCCGAATTGTATGCTCAAATTCAGAAAGCAGTTGGAGCCACCGAACGTATTTTCGAGATTTTAGATCAGGAACCCGAAATCATCGATTTGCTAGATAACAGATCAACAGTATCAAGACTAAAGGGCGATGTTGCATTCAATGACATTACATTTTCATATCCAGCTCGGAAAGAAATTTCGGTTTTGAATGGCGTCTCTTTTCATGCCCAAGCTGGAGATAGCATTGCGATTGTTGGTCCAAGTGGAGCTGGAAAGTCTACCATTACTCAATTGCTATTACGATTTTATGAACCTGATTCAGGGACTATATTAATTGATGGATTAGAATCTTCCAAATATACATTGACCGAACTCCGCGATCACATGGCCATTGTTCCGCAGGATGTGATTCTATTTGGAGGCACCATTCGAGAAAATATTTTGTATGGCAAACCCGATGCTACTGATGCCGAAGTGATTGCTGCTGCAGAAAAAGCGAATGCCAAAATTTTCATCGAGGGCTTCCCGGAAAAATACGAGACCTTGGTTGGTGAAAGAGGAATTACTTTGAGCGGTGGACAAAGACAACGTATTGCTATTGCTCGCGCAGTGTTGAAGGATCCATCGATTTTAATTTTGGATGAAGCAACTTCTTCACTCGATTCAGAATCGGAACGTTTGGTTCAAGAAGCGCTGGATAAATTGATGATTGGTCGTACAACGTTTATTGTCGCACATCGATTATCGACCATACGCAATGCAAGTAAAATTTTGGTTTTAGATAAGGGAATTGTTGTTGAAAACGGGCGTCACGATGAATTGATCCAGTTAGAAAATGGACTTTATTCAAACCTTTCAAGATTGCAATTTGAAATACGAGATACCTTTGTTAAGAATTAAGAATTATCAATTACGGATTATCAATTACGAATTACGGATTACGAGTTACGAATTGGCTTACAATGATTTTGATTATTCCTCGTTTTAGAAATTCATTTATTAAAAAACAGTACAACATAATTTATCATGGCTGAATGGTCTATAATACCGCCTAGTAAACCCGAACATTGGGACGCATATTTTAAACTGCGTTATGAAATGCTTCGCAAGCCTTGGGGAGAGGAAGTTGGGTCGGAACATGCCGATGATGATGAAACGTCTTTGCATGGAATGATCATCAATAAAAAAGGTGATGTACTTGCAGTTGGTCGAATTCATACTACAGCTCCTGAGCAAGCGCAAGTTCGATTTATGGCAGTTAGAGCCGATTTGCAAGGCTTGGGATTAGGTAAAACTTTACTTCATTTCTTAGAACATCGCGCGCAAAAAGAAATCCCTTCCTTGATTCAAATTATGTTACATGCTCGCGAAAATGCTGTCCCTTTCTATGAAAAACAAGGATACATGCAAGTCGACAAAAGCTACTCTTTGTTTGGTAGCATTCAACATTACCTTATGGTAAAATCGCTTTTGTAAATATTTTCATCGGCACTAAACCTTTTCAAATATATTTGTTCTTAATTCCAAATCCCTAAATTCAAAAACGTATGATAAAATCACTTGTATTGGCAAGCTGTCTGGTAGTATCTGGACTAGGCCTAGTAGCTCAAAATGATGCTCCCGCAGCACCAGTTAAAAAAGAACAAAACAAAGCGGAAGAGAAAAAACGTAGTCCCGAAGAAAAAGCTATTCGCAACCTACGTTTGATGACAGCAAGCTGTGGATTAACGGATGTTCAAACTCCTGCCGTTAAACAAATACTGCTAGACAGAGAAAACTCTATTGAGAAAATACGCAGTAATTCACCAAAAGGGACAGATAAAAAAGCAGCAATAGCGGCAATCCGACAAGAATCTGATACAAAGCTTTCTAATTCAATGTCGCCAGAACAATGGAAAAAATGGTTGAGTTTTCAAGAAGAGCAAAAAAAGAGAAAAGAAGCTGGACAAAAAAACGGAGCTAACTCGGAGTCAATCGATTAATTAAGGATATTTTAAACTCGTGTTTGGGTTTAGTCAAACCTTTTCTAAACTGAGTTTCCATATTTTAACGAACAATTTGCTTTGTTTGAGTTATAAACAAGGAATCTTTGTATTTTTACTTCAACCTTGAAGGTTATGAAAATTAGAAGATTCCTTGTTTTTTTATGCGCATCAGTCAACTTGCTTCATGCACAGCAAGTAACTCTTAATAAATTCACACTTCAGCGAACAAATAATTCCGGAGATTCATTTACCTGCGAAGGCATGAAAGACAATTCCGGTCAAATTATCATACCTGCAGATTACGATTACATCTGGGATTTTGGTGAAGACTCTCTCACATTGGCTCGGAAAATCAACTTGACTGATAAGGTTGAATCGGTAACTTTTACTTATCAAATCATAAGTCACAAAGGCTTTCTTTATTACGAGTTCCCACTTTTTTTCATTCCAGAACCCATCCAAGAAAATTTGTTTAGAACGTTCAACGATCGTTTGGGTTCCTATGGGTTTTTAAATTCATTGGGTGAAGTTGTTATTAAATTCAAGTATCCTGAAGCACGCGATTTCAAAGAGAATTTAGCCGTTGTTTTGGATCCAAGCACATACCAATTTGGATTTATCAATAATAAAGGCAAGTTTCAAATTAAGCCTCAATTTGAAGAAGCGTATTCATTTTCCGAAGGACAGGCTGTGGTTAAGAAAGATGGAAAATTTCATTTCTTATTTAAAGATGGAAATCTATTACCAATAGATAAAAAATACTCTCAAGTGTTTGATTTACAAGATGGATTTTCCATAGTAACATCACTCAGAAACGACTCTGTTTTGTATGGTTTTATTGATAAAACTGGAAAAGAAATTGTATCCCCAACTTATGCTTTCATCGACAATTTCGAGTCTGGAAGTGCTGTCTTCCTTAAAGATAATTTAGCCGGCATGTTAAATAAATCAGGAGAAATTATAATTGAACCAAAGTATGATGAATTGTATCGTTTTGACCAAGAACATTATTTATTCGAAAAAAATGGCTTAAAAGGTTTGTTGAGTGTTGAAGGGAAGGTAATTGTACCTGCCACATACAGTGCAATTGATTTATTTCAAGAAGGGTTTGCTGCAGTTAATAAAGCTGGGAAATGGGGATTTATTGATGTAAATGGTATTGAAATTATTCCTTGCCAGTTTTCAGATTATGCTGATGGATTTCATAATGAAAGCATTTCGGTACGTTTGCCCGATCAATGGAAAATAGTTCATTCAAACGATACACTGAGTTTACCAAATTACGATGAGGTACTTCCATTTTATAGAAACACGTCTGCATTTCGAAAAGGGAATTTGTGGGGGTTTTTAAATATTCAAGGTGAAGAATCCATAGAGCCTAAATTTGAAGAACTTGTATTTAATAAAGGAAGTGGCGTTTTTGGTAAAGTTGCTTTATTGGATGGAACTTTTATATGGTCATATATTGATTCATACGGCAGAGAAATACAAGTTGAGCGTTACAACGAAATTGTGAAATTCACCGAAGGATTAGCAGCTGTTAGAACAAAAAATGGCTGGGGATTTATTAATCAAGCAGGAACAGAAATCGTTAGGCCGCAATTCGATTACGTTCGAAACTATTCTTCAGGCCTTGCAGCGGTCAATAAAAATGGAGAATGGGGTTTTATAAATAAAGAAGGCATGGAAGAGATTCCTGTATTTGAAAAAATGCCCGTTTTTGAAGACGAAATCCCCAAAACATTTATAGATTCGCTAAATAACATAAGAGAATCTTTCCCATTATATTTGATGGAGGTTTTGAGTGACTTTAATAATTCTCTAACCTGTGTTGAAGACCGAACGCAGGAAAATAGCAGCTCGGTGCCATTCAGCATGAATAAAAAAGGCAAATTAATAGAAACAAATGGATGCACTCCATTTATTAAGAATGCAGACCAATTCGATTCTGACTTTGAAAATAATCATGATTATCAAATGATTAGGATTCCAAGTAATTGGTTGAAGATTGATAAAGCAGGAAATGTTATCACAAAAAAACAATAACAATTCAGAAAAAAACACTGCTTTTATTTCTTAAGAAATATAAAATGAATTCCTCCATACAAGCTATTACAATTAAATGGATTCATTATGTATTTGTGTTTGGGTGTTTGTTGTATGGTTTGTATTCAGTGCCAATTGCATTATTTGAAACCAATTTAAGCATGATTCCGGGCGATTTTGGCGATGCCCGTTTTAACAACTACATCCTTGAACATGGCTTCAAATATTTAACTGGTCATGTTACATCATACTGGGATGCACCGATCATGTTTCCATTTAAAAACACGATAGCATTCTCCGATAATCTATTAGGTACAATGCCCATCTATGCGGCATTTAGAGCAATTAATTTCGACAGAGAGACCAGTTTTCAATTGTGGATTATTGTACTTTTTGCATTAAATTATTTAAGTTCTTTTTGGGTTTTAAATAAATGGTTTAATAACATTCCTTTGGCAATTACCGGTGCCTATATTTTTGCATTTGGAGTTTTCATTATTGGTCAAATGGATCATGTTCAAGTATTTCCCCGATTTATTTCGCCTCTTGTATTTTATTGGTTTTGGAACTTTTTAAATGAAGGCAAAACACGTCATTTTTTATTAGCACTTTTAGGAATTGTATTTCAATTTTATTGCGCCGTTTATTTAGGTTTTATTTTAGTGTATTGTTTGATGTTTTTAACAATTTCACATTGTATAATATTTGGATTTAAAGGGTTTTTAATTCGTACTCAAATAAAAAATAATTACAAGAGATTGGCTTTAATTTCAGCGGTTTCCTTAGGTGTTTTTTTGCCTTTGATAGTTCCGTATATTGAAATAAGCCGTGTAACTGGAATGCGAAATTTCAACGAATTAATTTCGACTATCCCCAAACCACAGTCGTATTTTTTTACGCATATTGGCGCTACAACCTGGAAAGGAATTCTATCAGAACATTGCAAATTTGCATTTAACGATTGGTGGTTTCATTTTATGTTTGTTGGTGCAATTCCTTGGATTGGAATTATCATTGCCATTTTTATTATTATTAAAAAACCAATTCATTCCAATCTAACAGCACTTAAAACATTCTTCATAACACTTCTTTTATGTGTTTTATTTACTACCAATTTTTACGGATTTACCTTATACAAAATCATTCATAGTATTCCTGGATTTTCATCCATGAGATCAATCGATCGATTCATTAATATCCAATCATTTCTTTTCATTTTAGTTTTTGTTGCTGCTGCGAATGAGATTGCGAAAAAAAATAAATCAATCGGTTATCTCTTTTATTTACTCCCATTTTTATCGATGTATGAAAACAAAATGGAGAAATGGGAGCTCAAGCGCTTTGATAAGTTTCAAGCTCAAAATGAAATTCAGTCGGTTAAAAACACTCTTCATTTAATGTATGATAATCGTGCCGAAGCAGTTGCTTTCATGGTAACTAATAATGATTTAACAAAGCCCAGTTATCACGATAAATTAATTAAAGATCACTTAAGTATTATGATTGCTGCACAAGATCTAAATATCACATTGGTGAATGCATATACAGGACATTATCCCGAACACTATATGAATTATTTCGATTTCATGAATGAAGAAACGTTAATGAAATGGCTCAATTCAGCAGGAAATAATGGTCATTCAGTTCAACGAATTTACCATCCTGTTGGTGAGATAAATGAGTAATTTTACTCATTATTAAAATTGTAATTATCAGAACATTTTAATTGTTTTTTTGCATTGGAAAAAGTAGATCGTAAATCTGAAATCATACATATTTCCGCAAAGTTATTTCGAGAACGTGGTTACATGGCAGTCTCAATGCG
>CAXNGM010000119.1:0-6981 GCA_964201695.1 Bacteroidia bacterium
TCAATAAATCGCGGGGATAAATTAGTTCACCACCATTGCGACTTGCAAGCGTTTGCAACATTGTATGGTTGGCTGTAATGGAATTAAGTTCGGCTAAAACAGGCTTTACGACAAAGCGTCCATTGGCTGTGAAATTCTTTCCACCCACAGTCACCGAAGCTTCGTATCGGTAATTACCTGCACGCATAATTCCAGCATTGAGTGCATAAGAAGTTGAAGTTCGGTTCATGCTGAATGCATATTTTCGATTTGCATCATCGAAAACATTAAGCAGCACATCAGGTTGATTTATGAGTTCATATGAAGCATTGTAAACTTCTGCTTCAAAGGTGATTGACTCATTTTCATTAAAGCTGTTTTTCGTTACAATTCTAAAGTTCCTTCGCTCGTTTCGCACACTTAAATACTGCACCGTTTTGGAAATAAACTCATCAAACAAGACATGATTTCCGTGCTCTTGAAAATCTTGCAAACGCCAGCGCCAAATACCTTCTCCAAGTAACATTGCTGTCTTGCGATCGGTATCAGAGGAGAATAGCATCAATGGAAAATCCGTTTCCACGGTTCCAATCTTTTGGCGGAGCATGATGGCTGCAGACGCTTGAGCTCGATACGTTGCAAATGGCACTTGCAATGGCTCGAAATTATTGATGGCTTTGCGTAAATCGTCAGAAATGGTATACAAAGCAAAATCTTTATTCATCCGCGGAGTGACTTCATTCATTGAACCCTTACCTCCTGAAAATTGAACCAAGGATTGAACAGGATTTAGTAAACCGGTTAACGTTTCGTTTCCTGCAATAAACCAAGTAGGGATATTTGAATCATCAAGCTCTTGAATAATGCGTTGTGCCAAATTGGTTTTACTTGGAAGCTCGTGTAAAATAACCAGACTGAATGGCTTAAGCGAACCGGAAAAATCATTCGCGAGTTTCACTTCCACTTCATAGTTCTCGTTTGATTGTAAACTCTGACGGATGGCAGCAATATCGGGATGCGGAGCATTTGCTAATACAAGTACTTTTTGCCTGCTGTCGATCACCTCGATGAAGAAATCTCGGACATTATTTGCGATCGTATATTCAGCAGCAACAGGACTCACAGAAACTTTGTATCGCTGTACGCCCGACTTATCGGCTTTGAGTTGGAATGGAAAAGACTGAACGTACGAATCGCCTGAAATTTGAATAGCTTGCGTTTCTAAAATAACACCATCGCGTTCAATTTTCAATACCGAGGGTTTTCCAGAAAGCTTGTTGGCATTTACAACAACTTCAACCGGAAATATGTTATTTAAGTATGCTAATTGGTTGTGATTAATTTTACTAATCAGCAAATCGCGTTGAATTGCCGTATCGCCAAGTGCAACGGTATAAATAGGCGCCTTGAGTTCGTTGTTAATGTATAATGGATTGGTTCCTTTGTTGAAAATCCCGTCGCTTGCCAGAATCACAGCACCTACATTACGATTTAAATAGCGCGTGTTTATTTCGCTAATCGCCGCCGAAATATCGGTTTCCTTTCCTGAATAGTTCAGACGAAACGAATCGATTAAACGATCATCGAAACAATAAGAACGGAATTCAAATTGCTCATCCAGTTTGGAACGCAATTCTTCAATCAATTCGGGATATTGCTTGCGATAGAATGCCGAATCTTTTACCAATGAAATAGAACCTGAATTATCCTGTATAAAGAGAATAACCGGCTTTTCACTCTTTCTCGAAATCAGTTTAATGAGTGGCGAAAGCAGTAAAAAGGCAATAAGAGCAACCGAAATAAATCGAAGAACAAACACCAATCGTTTGATCCAGACTTTTGCTTCCTTCAGCGAGGTTCCTGTGCGATAAAGAATCCAGGCATAAAGAAATCCAAGGACCAGGCAAAAAAGCAGGAACCAAGCAGGATATTGGAAAACGAATTCGAAACTCAAAATCTTTTAATTAACGTATTTGATAATAGGGAGTTTGAGAACTAGGTGCTCATTCCTCCGCAAACGTTTAATACTTGCCCGTTTACATAAGCCGACATATCGGAAGCTAGAAAAACAACCGCATTCGCAACGTCCTCGGGCGTTCCGATACGCTTCATCGGAATTCCTTCGATCCATTTGCTCTTGATATCATCGTTAAGCTCGGCTGTCATTTCGGTTTCAATAAATCCGGGAGCAATTGCATTGCTGCGAATATTTCGAGAACCCAATTCTTGCGCAACCGATTTGGTAAACCCTTCAACACCAGCTTTGGATGCAGCGTAATTAGCTTGACCTGCATTTCCGCTTCCACCCACAACCGAACTCATATTGATGATTGATCCGTATTTGTTTTTCAACATAGGTTTGATGGCAGCTTTCGTCAAATTAAAAACCGATTTCAAATTGGTATGAATCACAGCATCCCATTGCTCTTCGCTCATGCGCATCAACAAACCATCTTTCGTAATTCCGGCATTATTGACAACAATATGTAATGTTCCAAATTCGGCTACAACTGCGTTTACCAATTCTTCGGCTGCTGCATAAACCGCTGCATCTGAGTTATATCCTTTGGCTTTAATACCAAATGCTTGAAGTTCGACTTCGAGTTCGGCTGCTTTTTGGGCGCTTGATAAATAGGTAAATGCGATGTTTGCACCTTGTTCTGCAAATTTCAATGCGATTCCACGCCCAATTCCGCGTGTTGCACCTGTTATGATGGCTACTTTGTCTTGAAGTAATTTCATGCGTCTTTTTTTCTATGCCCCAAACTTAGATGATTCAAAGGAACTTGGCAAATGAGATTCCATGAAGATTTCAACCAAACATATTTTTGATATTTGAAATATTGTCCTCAAAATTATTGATCTGTTGAGTTTGTAAACAGTAAAATTTTAATGAACTACCTAATTTTCTTTATCAATCAATTGACACCCAAAAAATATAAGCATTCAATACCATGAAAAAGGAAGCTGGAAGAGATACCCAAATAGTATCTTTTGATTTTATTCGCGTTAAAAGACCAAAAAACATCAGTGTAGAAAGACCCAGTGAAGAAACTAAGAGTAAGATTTTAAAATATAAGCCAAGCAATAAGCCAAGTGCTCCAAGGAATTCGAGAACTATTGTTAACAAGCCCAACTTTTCAATACCAAACCTTTTGAACTCATTTTTCATATGCGGATTGATAAAGTAAGCTATCACATATATGAAAAAAGAAATGCTCGATACTAGAACACAAATTTTATTGATTAAATGCACCTTATTTTATTGAATTTGCAATAATGACAATACACAGAACCAATAAAAGAAATGATGGCAGATGCTTTACAAAGGTGTTACGAATTCTAAAGTGAAATGCTTGTGCTCCAAACATAAACAAAGCCATGAGGGAAGCTGATATAATAAGGAGCGTATTGTGTGAATAATAAACACTAATTATTAAGGATGTTGCTAATGAAATTTTAGAAACACCTACAAAATTTCGAACCAAATCGTTGAGCCCAAAACGTTTGAATTCTATAACAACATTATCGAATCTAAAAATCCAAACGTAAACTACTGAGACAGCAACAATAAATGTGGACAAAAAAAGAATATTAACCATTTTAATTATTTTGAAAGAATTTGGTGATTTTCTGTTTTACGATAGTTAATTTAAAATAAAATCTATTATTAAATTTCAATTTTGAAATCAATGTATCGTTGGTCAAATCTACTGTTTATTTAAACAAGTGATGAAAAAACCTAAATTGGGAGATTTGTTCAAATCAAAATTTTGGGTTACTTGGGAAAACTAAAACAAAGTTCCGCATATTTTAGTTCCAAGCATTATTGGTATGCATCTGCTTAAAAATAGATGCAATATTTTCCAAAAAAGCATCATCCACCTTCGATTTTAAATCTTCCAAACCAGCTACTGCATCGTGGTCGAACTTGTAAGTTTGTTCGTATGGGCCGGCTTCAAATTTCACCAAGTATTTATCATTCATACTAAAAATACTGATGCGCAATTGCGGATGTGGAATACTATCGATGATGCGCATATCAGGAAACAATTACTAAGTAGTAGTTCTTTTTGCCTTTTTGCACGAGGATGTATTTATCCCGAATTAATGAATCAAGTTTAACGATACCCGCAGAATCTGCAAACTTTGATTTATTGATGGAGATTGCATTTTGTTCGATCATTTTACGCGCTTCGCCTTTGGATGGCATGATCTGCGTATTTGTTGCAAGTAATTCGATTATTGGAATGCCTGCTTCAATATCTGAACGCGAAATAGTAAATTGAGGAACTCCTTCAAACACCTGCAACAAAAGAGTTTCAGACATAGAAGCCAGTTGTTCGGAAGTTCCATTTCCAAAAAGAATTTCGGTGGCTGCGATGGAAGCATCGTATTCCGATTTTCCATGAACCAATTCAGTTACTTCCTGTCCCAATCGTTTTTGCAACAGACGCATATGCGGTTGTTCGCGATGTTGTGTGATAAGAGATTCGCATTCATCCTGATTCAAAAAAGTAAAAATGCGAATGTATTTTTCGGCATCTTCATCGGAAGCATTGAGCCAGAATTGGTAAAAAGCGTATGGACTTGTAAGTCGAGCATCGAGCCAAACATTGCCTTGTTCTGTTTTCCCAAATTTACTTCCATCGGATTTGGTTACGAGAGGCACCGTTAATGCGAAAGCTTCTCCCCCACTCATGCGGCGAATCAACTCCGTTCCAGTAACAATATTCCCCCATTGATCGGAACCTCCGATTTGCAATTTCACGTTTTTATTTTTCCAAAGCCAGTAAAAATCGTAGCCCTGAATCAATTGATAACTGAATTCGGTAAAGGAAATCCCCGTTTCGAGACGCTTTTTCACCGAATCTTTGGCCATCATGTAGTTCACCGAAATATGCTTTCCCACTTCTCGCATAAATCCGAGTAAGCTAAAATCCTTAAACCAATCGTAATTATTTACGAGCATTGCTCCTTTTTCGAAATCCAGAAAACGACGAAGTTGCGCTTCAATACCTGCAACATTTTTAGCTAATGTTTCTTCGTTGAGCATCTTGCGTTCTTCCGCTTTGAAAGATGGATCACCAATCATCCCGGTTGCTCCGCCAACCAAGGCAATAGGTAAATGTCCATGGCGCTGCAAATGCATTAACAAGATAATTTGAACCAAGGATCCAATGTGTAATGATTCGGCAGTTGGATCGAATCCGATATATGCACTTACTTGTTCTTTGCTAAGCAAGTCCTCTGTTCCGGGCATAATGTCGTGGAGCAATCCTCTCCAACGAAGTTCTTCTACTATATTCATCTTGATTTTTCGAGTTGCAAATCTAAGTAAAGAAGCGCGATGTTTAATTCATAAAAACAACCAGGTACAAACAGTATTTTAACAATGAAAACGAGAAAAACAACTGAGGGATTTAACTGCTCATCTATCCCCAAATTAAACGATCATTTCAAACTTATTAACATCTCGTCTTTATTTCTTTATCTTTAACAATCTAAATACTCATTTTTCATTGCTAAATTCCGCAGCGAAAATCTACTACCTACTTGATGAATATTTTCAAATTAACCATTTTATTTCTGCTCACATCCGTTTCTTTAAACGCCCAACAATTTGAATGGGGAAAAGCAATTGGCGGGGCATCTGCTGATAATTGCCAACGTATAGCGCTTGACTCAACCGGAAATGTTTTTGCCTCGGGAGTTTACACAGCTCCATTGGGTTCACTTCCGAACTATGGCTTCCAAGATATTTATTTATCCAAATATGCTTCTGACGGAACATTGCTTTGGCAAATTGGAATTGGTAGTGCGAACAACGATCAAGTTTCAGCTATCGCAACCGATACGGGTGGTAATATTTTGATGTCAGGACGTTTTCAAGGAACATTCGATTTCGACCCAAGCGATTCTGTTCAAATTACAAGTTCCAATCCGAGCAATGCGCTTGAAGGATTTCTGGCTCGTTACAATGGCGAAACGGGGGCTCTCATGGAATACCGCGATTTAACTAGCGGAGGTTCAATAGATATTCGTTCCATTCGAATTGATCAGTATAATGATGTTTTCATTGGGGGACAATTTTCTCAAGCTGTAGATTTCGATTTTGGTGGCGGCACATATCCCCAAACCTCTTTTCAAAATTCCGGCGATTGTTTTGTGGGTCGATATTATGGAGATCTCCAGCTTATTTGGATGAACATAATTGGTTCTCAAACTCCTGCCATTGACTTTATATCCGATATTGCTTTAGGAAGCGATGGTTTTGTGTATTCTACTGGAATGCTTGGTGGAACAGCTGATATACTTCCAGGTGCAGGTGTATTCAACTTAACCGCTGTTTCGGATGCATTTCTGATTCGTTATTCTCAAAATGATGGATCACTTTCTTGGGGATTTTCTATTGGAGGAACTTCGCTCGATATAGGAAATTCCTTGCTTGTGGGCGACGATGGCGGAATTGTTTTGGCAGGCAGCATGAACAGTTCTAGTATGGATGTCGATCCGGGTTTTGCAATTAATACACTTACGAAAACAGGAAGCAATGCGGCTCCATTTTTATTAAAGTATACAGCGAATGGAGTACTTTCAAATGCAGGTTTATTGCAAGGAAGTCAAACGCTTACATCTACAATTAATCGTATTGTTAAAGGTCCAGACAATTCCTTTCTTATTAACGGATATTACAAAGGCGATGTTGATCTTGAACCTACTGCCCTAACCTATTCCGTTAGTTCGGGCGATTCAACCAATTCATTTACGTTGCGATACATGAATGATTTCACGTTGATGCAATACTTCGAACAAGGAGGAAATGGAGATCAATTGGGTAGTGACATTCTTTCGCGCGGAACGTATGTGTATCAATCGGGACAATTTAGCAATACGCTATTACCCCTTTTTCCCGAGTTGGACACTACAATTCAGCGCGCTGGAAGTGGACTTGATGGCTATCTTTTGAAATACAATCTGATTACCAATACAACAGGAATT
>CAXNGM010000120.1:0-6934 GCA_964201695.1 Bacteroidia bacterium
GTAATTGTTTAGGAAGCATTCGTCCAATAAACGAGAGAATTCATGAAATGGTATTTCGATTCTAATTATTTTTCAAGCACTCTGTCTTGAAGAAATTGAATCCAATCGGAATCACAATTCATACTTGGAACAAGAACCAATTTTTCGCCGCCATGCTCATGAAATAATTCATTGTATTCCACTCCAACTTCGTGAATGGTTTCTAAGCAGTCGGCAGTAAATGAAGGAGAAAATACCAGAATACGTTTTTTCCCTTCTTTGGCCAAACGAATTAAAGTCTCGTCTGTGTAAGGAGTTAACCAAGGATCTTTTCCTAAGCGCGACTGAAAATTAATGTATGTTTTTTGAGGATCTAATCCAGCGGCATCTCTAACGGCACGTGCATTTTCGAAACACTGCGCTCGGTAACACACATGATTTTGATCATTTATAGCAGGGCATTCCTGTGGACCCTTTTGGCAATTTCCTCCGCATTCGGTTCTGCGAATATGTCGCCAAGGCACACCATGAAACGTAAACATGAACGCATCATAACTACCGTCGTTCATCGCTTTCCCTTTTTCGGCCCATAGTCGAATGTAATCAGGATGGTTATAATACGATGAGAGGGCACTCACTTCGGGCATTACATTCCATTTGGCAATGGATTCGAATGCTAATTGCAAGGACGAACCGGTGCTCGATGAAGCATACTGCGGGTACAATGGCATTAGAATTAGTTTGGTAATTTTTGCAGCTCTGAAACGTTCGAGTGTATCACGCATTGATGGTTGCTGGTAACGCATGCCCAGTTCAACCAAGTATTCGTTTCCAAGTTTGTGCTGAAGTTCTTTTTCAACCTGCTTTCCATAAATCATTAATGGAGAGCCCTCGGCAGTCCAAATTTCTTTATACAGCTTTGCCGATTTAGGTGCTCTGAAGTTTGCAATAATACCATTTACTAAAATTTGACGCAGTAAATAGGGCACATCAATAACGCGCCCATCCATCAGAAATTCACGCAGGTATTTACGAACATCAGAAGTTGAGGGGCTGTTTGGGGTACCAAGCTGAAGTAATAAAACCCCCGTTTTATTTGATAGCATTTTTAAAGTTTTTTTCGAATTATATTTAAGCAAATGTAGTCAATGCAAGGATTGAATTTTATATGGATTGCCTCATAACTCATTATTAAATAAGAGTGGTATCACCTATATTTGTACATTTAAAATTATTTCCAAAATAAAGTCTTGATATTTTATTAAGTAATACTTAAATCAACACCAACTACTTGGATTACATTCTACGAATTACACATGAATACGATTAAAATTAAAAAAATACTTCTAGTAGAAGACGAACCAATTCTTCTGGATAGTATTTACGATACAATTACATCATGTGGTTTTGAAGTGGCGGTTGCTGATAATGGTGAAAGCGCACTATTGCTTGCAAAAACCTTCCTTCCAGATTTAATCATTTCAGATATTTTAATGCCCGAATTTGATGGCTATTGGTTGTTAGAGCATGTTCGAAATGATGCATTGCTGCGGACAATCCCATTCATTTTTATGACTGCGATGTCCGAAAGGAGTGACATTCGCACAGGGATGAATTTGGGTGCCGACGATTATATTGTGAAACCTTTTTCGAGTGCAGAATTAATGAATTCGATTCAAGCACGATTAAGTCGCGATGAAATATTGAAAAGTCAGCTTGCTGAATCTCAATTAAATTCAAGTTCCGAGATATTGGATGAAAAAGAGCAAGAGTTAATTATTGATGCAATTAAACGATTAACGAAATCAGAAACGCGCATTCTTGATTTAATAGCTCAAAATAAATCAACCTTGGAAATTGCTAAGGAACTTTTCATTAGCTATAAAACGGTTGAGAATCATCGGGCAAACATTAACATTAAATTAGGAGTAAAAGGGCATTTGTCATTGGTTAGATTTTGTTTAAATTACAAAAACTTAATTCAGCAAAAATGATCTTAAATGAGTGTGTTAATCGCTTACGAATCGTAATATCAAAATGAAATAATGGCGAGCATTAAACTAAATTCAAAGGGCTTCATCGTTGAAGCAGATTCAGTCTTTGGAAACTTGTTCGGTATTCCATTGAATGACATCATTGGATGCATCTTTCTGGATTTCCAATTAACTCATTTTAAAGGATTAAAGGTAATTAATGAGCAAGAATCACGTTTCTACATTTCACATAAAAATCAGTTTTCACTTGTTCGTTTCTCCAGTATAAATTCAGATTCATCAAACACAACGAGCTTATCATTTAAGGTAATTGAAACTCCAAAGGCAGCATCTGAATCATGGCAAGAATTTAATACATCATTTCAAAAAATCTGCTCATTTCAATCTTCGAAAATTGCCTTTGTTGATGTTCATGCTGCCACATTATGGATGAATGAAGCATTGGTTGAATCTAAAAAAAGCCAAAATCAAACTTCATTCAGCACCATACAAAACCAACAAAGTGAAAAATTCAATGCTGATTTATACACATCTTGGATAAATGGAATCACGCATTCGAGTGTTTATGCAATTGAAGCGGATTCATACGAATTGCTTTTCACTGCATACGAATATGATAAAGATGCGCTTGCTGGTTTCAAAGTTGAGTTAAAGGAATTGGCTGAATCTGAACCTACATCTTCAAACAAAGAACTTTCGAACTTCCCGTTAAAAAATCCATTTCCCGTTTTTAAATTAAATAGCCAAGCGGAGTTGCAATTTGCGAATTCACCTACAGTGCTTCATTTCTGCAATAAAGATGGAAAGTTAAAAAAAGATTGCGTATTTCAGTTCCAGGCCATTATTCAGTCATTTTCTGGAAACGAAAAATCGAAAACTGCGCGCATTGAAGTGCAAGGAGAAGTTTTTTTAACGGTGTTTCAAAAAGTGGAATCCGAGTATAATGTTTACTGTTCTAATATTACAGAACTTGTAAAGTCGGAAAAGTTAAATGAAGATAATATTGCCTTGCTTGATGCCATCGTGAATAGTTCAAGCAATTCTATCATCTTATTGAATAAAAATCGAAGAGTATCGTATTTCAATCAGAAAGCAAAAATTGAATCGCGAAGACATTTTGGCTATCAATTAGTTCTTGGCGAGACGCTTCCTGATTTTGAGGAGACAGGATTTACAAAGACGCTCGATAGGTCGGTTGATGCTGTATTTAATGGCGGGAAACAGATTTCTTTTGATATAGAATTAAACGCTACGGCTGAATCTTTGTGGTTTAATTTTAACGTTTTCCCGGTAATGGATAATGCGGGAACAGTAAAATCGGTTTGCTTAAATATTTTGAATATTACCCGTTCCAAAAATTCGGAAATTGAAATTAGGGATACCAAGAAATTCTATGAAACTATTTTAAATAATATTCCTTCAGACATTGCTGTTTTCGATATAAATCAAAACTATTTATTCCTAAACCCGATCGCTATAAAAGATGAAAAAGTGCGTAAGTGGCTCATCGGTAAAAACGATTATGATTACTTTAGATATAGAGGATTAAACACAGATATTGCTGATAAACGAAGAGGTGTCTTTCAACAAACAGTTCAAAGTAAAAAAACCAATGAAGTAATCGATTTTCATGTTAAAGCAGATGGGAAAAAACAATACACATTAAGGCGGTTTTATCCTTACTATGAAAACAATGAATTGAAGTTGGTGATTGGTTATGGGCTTGATATTACAGAAATTAAAGATTCCCAAGAGCAATCGAAACTCATCGAAAATAAATTCAAAAGTTTATTCGAGAATAATCCAATGTTCTTGTTTATTCTTGATGAAAATTATCAAGTAATTAGTGCCAATATTTCGGCAAGAACACAATTTGACATTAAACAAAATGAACTTCCAGGTTTATTATTTATAGATTTAATTGAAGCCAGCACTCGTTCTGAATTTCAAGCTAAATTTAGTCAGGCATTCACAATGGAAATGAATCAAAGCCAGACGTGTTATTGCCAATTAGAGCGAAATAATAATGCATTCACGGTCGAATTCTCCGCAACGCCTGTTATTTCGGGAACAGGTGAAAAACATCTGTTGTTGGCCGGAGCCGATCAAACCGAACGCATTAAAAATCAGGAACGTTTGCGTTTGAGCGAAGAATTTAACAGAAAGCTAATTAACGACATGCCCGTTCCTTTTGCCATTATAAATTTGGACAAGGTCGAGTTCATTAATCAGGCATTCCGAAATTTAGTTGAATTAGACCAAGACGAAGATTTTACTGGAAAGAGTTTGTTTGAATTTATCGATACAGAAGATTATCCCAAAATTCAGAAAAAACTTAAAGACAGATACAGTGGCTTAAAAGGAAATCCAATCACAATAAAAATAAACACACGGAAACAGAAGGAGAAGTACGTTGAGATTGTAGGAGGATTGATGGAAATAAATGAGAGGGAAGTTAATTTTGTAACATTTACAGATAAAACCCTCGAAATTATTGAAGGGAAAGCAAGAAATACAGCTGAATTACGAACCAAGCAAATTATTGAAACCGCCTTAGATGCTGTAATTACTACAAATAGTAAGGGCGAAATACAAGATTGGAATCCAAAAGCAGAAGAGATTTTTGGTTGGAAGGCATCTGAAGCAAAAGGTAGAAACATTAATGAAACAATTATTCCTTCTGGAATGCGTCACATGCATAACTCCGGAATGGAACGTCACCTGGCAACCGGTGAATCTCGAGTATTAAATAGATCACTAGAACTTTCGGCCATTACGAAAATGGGTAAGGAATTTCCGGTTGAACTTTTTATTACCCGATTTGAGGTGGAGGGTGAAATATTATTCAGTTCGTTTATACGTGATATTACTGATCGGAAAGCTGCACAAGAAGCATTGCTAGAATCGGAGAGAAAGTTATCCATGTTGGTTAATACACTTCCGGTTGTGCCATATACAATGCAGTTTAATGCAAACTACAGTTTCAGTTATATTAGCGATCGCATTGAAACACTGTTTGGTTATAATACCAATGAAGTTTTAAAAGAAGATGATTTTTGGGTTTCTCATATTTTTGAAGATGATTTGTATGTATTAAAAGAAGGTCAAAAAGAACTTTTAGAAACGGGTGAATCCAACATTCAATACCGAATTCTTAATGCGGATGAGAAATTGATTTGGGTTAGAGATTCTATGCGGCTTGTATTAAGTGATAACGTAGGCGACCCTTATTTGATAACTGGTGTTTTTCAAGATGTTACTCAACTCATTGAGGAAGAGCAGCGACGAAAACTCATTGATAAAACACTGTTCGAAATCTCGCGGCAAGAATTATCTACAAAGCAAAGTTTGAGTGATTTCTATGCATTGATTTTTGAAATTTTACATAAAAATGTCAATATCTCCCGAATGTCTATTTGGGAAATGAATCGATCTGAAAATAAAGCGAATCGTCTTCATTATTATTCTACAATAAAAGAAGACTATCATTCTCAAATCGGCGCTATAATATCGATTGAAGAAATTGCCGAAAAGTTGAAGCAGTCCAATATCATCTATTCAAACAGTGCTGAGTACAACGTTTTGGATGGCAATTTAATTAATTCAGTTTTTAATAAAACAGACGATATTTCTTTACTATTCTGTTTGATTAAAGCAACTTCAAATGAGAATCAATTTTTATTAATAGAAACAGACCAACTTAATTTTAAGTGGGAGTACGAACATTTGAATTTGGTGAATTCCATTTCCGAGTTAGTGTCTATCAATATCGAATATTTTAATCGTATTGAAATCGATGGAAAGCTACGTGAGGCCTACAAAATGGCTAAAATTGGAGCCTGGGAAATTGATCGGGAAAGCAACAGTTCTATCTGGTCGGAGTCGATGTTCGAATTCTATAACCTACCATCAAAAGATTCGAAACCCCTTAATTTTAATCAAGCATTAGAATATCACCATCCCGAAGATCGTACTGAATTTGTTCGACTTTATGCAAACCTAATTGACAAATTAGAACCGTATCAATTTATTTGCCGCCATCTATTCCCGAATGGAGAATTGAGGTATTTTGAAAAATCAGCAATGGCGAGGAAAAATGCGTTAAACAAAATTACTTTTATGGGAGTATCGGTTGATATTACTGAAAAGAAATTGGCTGAAATTGAGCAGGAACGAATTAAAATAAAACAACTTCTTAGCAATACACTCGGAGCAAGAATTTCAAACATTGAAAACCAAGATGAGTTATTGCAAATTTTCTCAAACTTACTTATTGAAACAAAATTCATTAAAGATTGCTGTTTAGTTGTAAGCCAGAATGAACAAAATTCAGAGGCAACTTTTACTATAAAACGCGTGTATCCCAATAAGAAGGTCCCGGTAAGTTTAGAAAAAGAAGTGCACCTTATTATTCAGGAGAATTTTGCTGGAAATACGAAAACCAAATCATCCCTCAAATCAATTTCGAATGGGAAAGTTATTGGGAGCATGAAAGTATCTGGTTGGGGAGATACCTTTCTACTTTACAATTTAATGGATGATGGGAATTCAATCGAAAGTAAAATGGATATTCTGGATGTACTCATCAAAATGGTGCAAGAGAAATCTGAGCGTATCTATTCGGAAAGCCAAGTAAAAGAGCTCAACGTGGAACTATTGGACACCAATATTCAGTTGCGGCAATATTCCTTTATCGTATCTCACAATTTAAGAGCTCCTATTGCAAACATTTTGGGTTGTTTAAATATTTATAACGAAACTGATCTGAACGACCCCAAGAACATAAAGCTTCTCAATGGACTTAAAGTTTCAGCTAATTCGGTAGATGGAATTTTACAGGACTTAAATAAAATATTGAATATCAAAGAAAATGTCTCGAAGCAATACGAATTTGTATCGTTCGAAAAAACATTGGAGTTGGTTCTAGACAGTATTCGAAAAGATATGACGGACGTGGATTT
>CAXNGM010000121.1:0-6928 GCA_964201695.1 Bacteroidia bacterium
AAGAGCTGCTTTTCGGAAATTTCGTCGGCAAGAAATTGCTCCATCAAAGCCCGGGTTGTGGGAATTTGAATAATCCAGCAAACGGGTCCATGCCCATCGTCGTATTCTGCAATAGTTTCGGGGTGAATGCGCTGCAAGTGTTCCATGACCTCTTCATTCACATCCAATTGATTCGGATCGTTTTTGGTTGCGAACACCTCGTCGGCCAATTGCAACATGCGTTCAAAGTTGGATTTTCCCATGGGTTAAAATTAGGGATTGTATTTCCTAACTTTCTTCTAAAATCCTAATTTTATCTTCGCTTAGCTAATAAAAGAATTTACCGCAAAACTTGATTTGAAAAACCGATCGTAACCCTGTATTGCGCCTGCGGCCGGGTTATGGCGCTTGAACGTTGTTAGGTGCTGGTAATTTTAACAATATTTTTGTATATCAAAAGCTTATACAGACTTTTGAATCTGTACTTTCTTGGGAATAGATTTTAAAGCTGACTTATTCTTATATTCTCGAATAAATTCGCTAATTTCTTTGCGTGCATTTTCAGTTAATGGCTCGCTTTTTATGAAAAAATCAACGCCTTTTGGTTCTCTTATATGTCCCATGATTAAGACTTAAAATATTTATCAACTAAAACTTGAGCAGCTTCAGTTGGAATTATCATTCGATGGCCGCCTAAAGTATAAGCGCCTAATTTATTCTGATAGTGTTCTATAAGTTTTGTTTTGGCTGTAAAAGCAATAAACCCATCAAAACCTTGTTGAAATGATACTTTACAAGCATGAGCAACTAGGTTACCAGCAACTCCTTCATAGAGCTTTTTATTGCCAATATTAAATGGGGCATTTTCAAGCAAATGCATATATACATGATCACTTTCTATGGACAAGCTAAGTAATCCTTGAACGATATCAGAATTATTCGTTATCGTTAGCTTAAAAACCTCTTTTTTATTGTCTGCTAATTCTTCTTTCCATTTAAAATTCCAACCATTTTTCTTGGTGACTTGCTTTAAGTCAATTAGCCTGAGTCTATGAACCTCAGTTTCGAAACTATCTCCGGATATAGTATTCTGGATAGAATTTGTTAGTCTATCAACTATAAAATCTAGTTCGATTGGTTTTTGAGTTTTCACAAATCAAATATAAGAAAACACTATCGATTTCAATTGCTTAAAGATAACGAAACGTTTTTTAATTACTTGCCCCTAACTTCTTATATGTGCGAAAAATTCGACCACCAAAATAAAATCTTACAATAAGAAAATCGCGATTTTAATGAATCCAGAATGGTTCAATGTAAGGGCTGTTAGCAGCTGAAATTTTTGCAAATGGATTATTTGTCGTCATAGTGAAAGCGACATTGAATAATAGTGCATTTCTGATCTATTCTTTTTGTGCCACTAATTTTATAAACTAATCTATGTTCACCGGTAATTCTTCGCGACCAAAATCCTTTTAACCCGAACTTTAGTGGTTCTGGTTTTCCAATTCCTTTAAACGGATCTTTGTTTATTGAGTTAATAAGTTCCTTAATCTTCGTTACACTGTTTTCATCATTGTCAATCCAGTAGGTAAAATCTTCCCAAGCAATCTCTGTAAATTCAATATTCATGAAGCTAAATATTGAGTTATTACATTTTAAAATTAACCGTCTTGCCTTCTGTTACTTGACCAATCGACTT
Organism: Bacteroidia bacterium; assembly: GCA_964201695.1. Classification (GTDB taxonomy): domain Bacteria; phylum Bacteroidota; class Bacteroidia; order M30B66; family M30B66; genus CALQRR01. The sequence continues at coordinate 1,682 of CAXNGM010000121.1, forward strand.
TTGAAGTCTGTTCTGGTTTGCTTCAGTTGAGAAAAGGTGTTCTGTTTCTTTAAGCGAATTATATTCTTGAATTGACATTATCACAATTGCTTCATCTTCATTGTTTCTTGGAACTATAATTACTTCCATCGATTTTGAAACATAATCGAAGTATTCTTTCATTCCTTTTCTCAGTGTTGAGATTGATATCGCTTTCATGTTCATTAGATTTACTGTAAATGTACGAGATTGTGTACAATATAACGTACATCTAACAGGATTTATTTTTATTATCGAAATGATATGGTTTGCCACTAAAGTATCGCTTGCACCTGAAGTTTGGGATTGGTGAACGAGATGTTTTAAGCAGCACGAATGTAACAAAAGCCAACAATGTTTCAATTAAGCACTATTCCCCATTTTTTGGAGAGCGTTGTTAGGTTCTGCAGTTAAATAACGCGATATCGTGTTTTGTTTTTCTCTCCTATCTTTTCAATTATTTTAAGTTCTGTACCTTTTAATAAATCGCGACTTGCTGTTGCAGTTGAAATATCTTTAAATACATCCATATACTCTTTGCGTGAAAATTCAGATTTATTTAACTGAATAAAATACTCAAGTCGATTGATATCAGTCATTACTCGATTATTATAATTGAGTAATTCACTTAATGACTTATCAATTACGTCTAACATATACTCTATAAATGGTGTTGACTTTCCTGATTTATCACTTATTGACAACGCTTTATAATAATCAACTTGAGTTGTATTAATCAAAGTTTCAAATGGCAAAAACTCAAATACAGGATACTCTTGAACAAGTATTAATGTTTGCCACAACCTTCCCATTCTTCCATTACCATCAGTAAAAGGATGAATAAATTCCATTTCATAATGAAAGACACAACTTTTAATTAAAGTCAATTCATCTTTACTTTTCAAATAATCAAAAAGGTCATTCATTAAGAATGGTACATTTTCATAAGGAGGCGCTAAATGAGCTAATTTTTCACCTTGAACGATACCAACACTTTGTTTCCTGAAAGCACCAGCTTCATTCACAAGACCTCTCATTAGAATCTTATGTGCTTCTAAAAAAGATTTACGTGAATATGGATTCAAGTTCTCTAATGAATCATAAACATTCAATGCATTAATTACTTCTTCAATATCTTTCTTAGGGCCAATAACTCTCTTATTTTCTAGGATTGCCGAAACTTGATCTTCAGTTAGTGTATTTCCTTCAATACTTAATGAAGAATGCACTGTTTTAATCTTATTCTGTTTCCTCAATTGAGGAGATTGCTTGTTAAGATAGTTTGCATTAACTTCACCAATCTTAATTGATATTGAACTAATTAGCTTTAGAATCTGAGCTGTAATGTCGTATGGAGGTTTCATTGATACTATCATTTGATACTATCAAAGGTAGTGCAAATTATCTTCTACTCAAGTTAACTTTTGTGAGCCTAACGTGCCGCGCTCAGGCGCATACCCTTTTCGGGTTGCGCTTGTGCGCTGTTAGCAGCTGCATTTAATTCTTTTTGCTTTTAGAGCGATATTTAAGTTTGCCATTTTCAAAAACAACTTTCACATCATACTCTTCTGATGGACAACATCTAGCATCGTCTGCTCCATAACACGATGAAAAACCTACAACAAAATTATTTACTATTTTTACGGTTCTACGCAAATTAAAGTGGGTAACGTAAATTAGTGGAATGAAAATGGAAGATTTATTTGGAGCTGCACTTGGATTGCAGTCTCCATGGTTTGTAGAATTAGTAGAGTTCAAAGAAAATGAAAATGGTCGCGAATTACACATTCATTTAAATCATGAAAAACATCATAAATTTAAATATGATGATGATTATTATTCAGTGTATGACCATCAACAAAGGACATGGCGTCATTTAAACTTCTTTGAACACGAATGCTATTTATATGCACGTGTCCCTCGTGTAAAAACAAATACTGGTCAGGTGTTATTGATAGATATTCCTTGGGCTCAACCAGGGAGTTCTTTCACACTTCTTTTTGAGGCATATGCCGCACTTCTCGTTAAAGGAGGAATGCCTATGAGTACCGCAGGAGATTATTTAGATATTGATGGAAGACGAATTTGGAAAGTCATTAACAGGATGGTTTCTAAAGCATTATCAAGTCAACCATTGGATCCAATATCCCATCTTGGTGTTGACGAAACGAGTTCAAAGAAAGGACATCAATACATTACTGTTTTTACAGATGTTGAAAAGAAGAAAGTCGTTGGAGTTGCACAAGGGAAAGATATAGAGGCATTTAACAATGCACTGATAGATATGGAATCAAGAGGTGCAGATAGAGATCATGTGTCGGTAATAACTATGGATATGTCGCCAAGTTTCATCGCCGGAGCAACTGAAAACATGCCTGATGCAGAACTTGTATTTGATCGATTTCACCTAGAGCAATCAATGAATAAGGCGGTAGACCAAGTAAGAAGAGAAGAAGCAAAGGATTATAAGGATTTAAAAAAAACAAGATATCTGTGGCTTAAAAATCAAAGCAATCTTAGTGAGCTACAGAACCAGAAAATCAATGATCTTGCCACTTCATATCCAAGGCTAGGTAAAGCATACAGACTAAAAGAGCAATTTAAAGAAGTACTTAACGAAGCTTATTATTCATCCAAGATAACACCCATAAATAAATGGTTGAAAATAGCATGGGATAGTGAAATTCTACCTATTCAGAACTTTGTTAATACACTAGTTAGGCATTGGTATGGGATAAAAACATACTTCCAATATTGTGTTAGTAATGGTTTTTCAGAACGTGTAAATCTCAAAATACAAGAGATCAAAAGAATCGCAAAAGGATATGCAAATACAAACAATTTTCTATTGATGATTTACTTCCATCTTGGGCGACTAGATCTTAACTTACCCACTAAAAAATGCTAAGAACCATTTTTACAGCTCTAAACGAACCATCGCATCCACTAATTTCAAAATCAGGGGTAACACTTGCTAATTTGTAATTTCCATTTTCAGAGATGAAAGCAAATAAATCTTGAGACCAGATATTCCCACCTCCACCTCCACCTTGAGTATGAACACTAATTAATAAATCACTATTCCTGTCGTTATTTAAGTCTCCATCTAATATTGGATTTGCACCAAATAAATCCTGTTCTTTAATTAATGGGATCGAAATGCCAATAAGAAAACCTTCATAATCATCGACATTTTTCGGAATATTATAATACGTCATATAAATCATAGTATCACTAATTGATTCCTCTAATCTCGAATCTTTTCCAAAATTAGTTTGATAATAATCTTTTATAGTATTTATAATAGATTTATCAAGTTTAAATTCATTTGCAGACTCTTTGGTTACTTCTACCTTTTGATTAAGAATATTATCCTGAGAACTGTTATTTGAGAACTGTCCGCAGGAAGCAAGAACAATTAAAACTAGTCCGATTGTTGTTTTCATGGGCTTTATATTAAAGCAATATGTTAAAAAAATGTTGCCGACAACGTTTCGCGAGCACCAGAAGTTTGGGTCTTGGTGAACGAGATGTTTTAGACAGCACCAATGTAACAAAAGTCGATAATGTTTTAATGAAGCACAATACCCCAATTTTTGGTGAGCGTTGTTATATGCTGTGCATTTCTACCGGCGAACTAACACATTTGTTTAAGTTTAATTTATTTTTGCTGTTATAGTTAATTTTAATTATCAATTTCGATGAAAGAAATATATGCAGAACCATTGTGTAATTCAAGTTCTCCTAATTCGCCTTTGAGAATAATTAAACTAAATTCCGTTTTCTCGGGAAAAATAACAGGGTAAGAAATTACGGTAGATGCATTTGTAGACCTATATAACTGAGTTCCGTATATATTCTTAATGTAATTTGTCTTTACCGATCCATTAAAATCTTTTAGAAAAATTCGAACATCAGCTTGACCTGTTAATTCATTCTTTTTTGAATATTCATTAACTGTTATAGTACCATCCACTACATAATCAGAAAAAATACTATAAATAATCCAGGTTTTACCTACTGGAACTGTAAATTTGGCTGTCGCATTTGTAAACTCAATTAACTGCGTTTTACCTTTAGGTATTGCTGTCTGTGAATAGCTGTTTAGAGATAAAATACTCAAGAAAAGCGCAGCTATGGAATTTTTAAATTTTGATTTCATTTTGTTTCATACTAATTGTTTGGATAATCTAAACTTTATTGATTGTTTTACTTCTTTCTATGAAATCTGTTTGATGACCCAATAGTTTCGTAATCTATTAGAATAGTATCTTTAGCAATCAAGGTTAATGCGCCTTTTTTTGAGTAAGACGTCGAAGTGTTACCCCAATAATTTGTACTAAATATTTTGGGCATAACTTTCCACACTTTGAATCCTTTGTATTTAATGTTTTTATAAATGATGCTGTTTTTCAGCCAACCAGTTTGATTGCGACTGCTTAATCCATTTAATAATTCTCCTTGTCTTTGAAAGTAGATTTCGTTTCCATTAATAAGACCTCCTTCAGCTTGCCAAACACCAGTAAAATAATTATCTTCAATACTTTTGATATAATTAGAAATTACAATTGTATCAATTAATTTTTCAAGTTCAGGCTTATAATTGTCTATAAATAAAAGAGCACTATCTGATTGATTACTTTTGGATTTTTCCGCAAAATACTTTTCAATACTTTCTTTGAAGTTTTCAATAAACTCTTCGTCAGAACTATTTTTATTGGCAATTTTGAATAATTTTTTCCAGTCATTGCATTTAATCATTAATTCAATGGTCTCATTTTTTTTCTGAGTAGCTGAATCTATCCAAGTTTTACTGTCTTTTGGTACTTGGTTGAAACAGTCTATGGCTTTGTCCCATTTTTTTTCGGCTAAATATTGAATACCTTCTTTATATTTTTCTGGTGGACGGTTACAAGAAATGAAGATTAAACTTAACCCAGCAATGTAAAAGATGTTTCTTATTTTCATAGTCATTTTTGTTTTTAATTGTTTACTTGTCAGAATCGCTATGGGCTTTGTTGAAGTTGTGTCTAAAGTTAGGTCGTCTATACTTGCCAATAACGTTCTTGCGCTTTATATCAGTTTGGGTTTTGAAACATTGTCTACTGAAATATCAATAACAAAGCTAACTGCTTTTTAAACATTTGCAAAAATAAAATAAAAAATATCCCCGAAGGAAAAAATTTTGAAAATGCCTTATACTTCCACCAATTCAATTTTTCTTCGGCT
>CAXNGM010000122.1:0-6880 GCA_964201695.1 Bacteroidia bacterium
GTGTTTTTACAAGCAAAAAGAAGAAAAATAGGGGCGATGAGATAAATGCGAAGTGTGGGTTTCATAATTGAATGCTGTTATTGGGTGTAAATATCGTTGAATTTATCTGTTGCATACTCAAGAAAATAGCGGTCATTCAATTTTTCACCAGTCATTTGTTCGCACAATTCTTCTGAAGTATACAATCTACCTTTATCAAAAACAGCGATTTTAAGCCGCTCTTTAATAAATGTGAAATCGCCTTTCGCAATGTTAGACTCCATTTCAGATTCATGCATTTTCATTGCATGATTCATTTGAGCAGCATATAAGCTTCCTAATGTATATGTAGGAAAATAACCGAAACTCCCATGCGCCCAATGCACATCTTGAAGTAAACCGTGATTGTCGTCTGGTACTTCTATACCTAAATAGTTTCTATATAATTCTTGCCATTTTTCTTTCAAATCATCCACATGAAGACTTCCATCAATCAATGCTTTCTCTATTTCATATCGAATAATGATGTGCATGTGGTAGGTGAGTTCGTCGGCTGATGTTCTAATTAACGATGGTTTTACTTCATTCATTGCGCAGTAAAATTGACGTTCGCTAATTAAACCCAGTTGCTCAGAAAAGTAAGCTTGCAGTTTTGGATAGTAAAAACGCCAAAACGATTTCCCTCTTCCAATGTGATTTTCCCAAAACCGAGATTGTGATTCATGAATTCCAAGTGAAGCCGCTTCTGAAATAGGGGTTCCGAGTTCATTACTTGAAAGTCCTTGCTCATAAAGTGCATGACCACCTTCATGCATACAACTCCACAACATTTCGTTCAAATTATTCTCGTCAATTCTTGTTGTTATTCGAACATCTTGTGGCGAAAAGGTAATGGTAAAAGGATGTGTTGAAATGTCTTGACGTCCTTGCTCAAAATTAAAGCCCATCTTATCTAATACATCTAACCCCATTTTCCATTGAAGTGAATGCGGGTAATTTTTAAACATGAAACTGGAATCAATGTTCTTTTGTGGAATTTTGTTTAAAATAGATTGAATGCCAATACGCAACTTGCCAAAGAGTTTGTCTAGGGTTTCGACTTTCATGCCGGGTTCAAATTCATCTAACAATGCATCGTAAGGATGATTTCCAAATGTTATTAAATCGGCTTCTCGTCTTTTTAATGCAATGATTTGTTTTAAGAAAGGTTTGAACGTGTCAAAGTTGTTTTGTTTTCTAGCTAATTCCCATGCTTCAAATGACTTTGAAATTAATAATGTAGATTCTTCGATATGATTTCGGCTCAATTTATTTTTCCGTTCAATATCCTTCTTGCTTACTTTAAGATTCAACTTTTGTAATTCACTTGCTTCGTTTTGAAGAATAGAATTGTCGATTGCACTTATCAATGATGGATCTGTTCCTTTCTCGTGCATCAATCCATTTATTAAAGCCAATTGTTGAGCTCTAAACTCGCCGCTTTTACTTGGAAGATAGATTTCCTGATCCCAGCTTAATAGTGAAGAAATGCCTGCTAATTCAGCGAGTTCTTTCATCTTAAACAAATATGCTGAATAATAATTCATACTACTTAGAGTTCGAATTCTTAGGCATACTCATTCTTAAAAGCATAAACCAGGATGCAATCATACAAACTCCTCCTATTGGGGTTACTGGCCCAAAATATTTTAACCAGGGCAATCCTAAAACAGACTTGAAAGCGAGAATGTAAATTGATCCAGAAAAAAGAAGTACTCCCAATGTCATCAACCTGCAAATTTGAATTACAGATTTCTCACTATGAAATGTCATCATCGAAATTGCTAATAAAGCCAAGGCATGAAAAAGTTGAATCTCAGCTGCAGTAGAAATAGAATCGACTGTTTGTTGATTCAAAATGTTTTTCAGACTGTGCGCAGCCAATGCCAATATTATAACAGCTGTTCCTCCTAAAATTGAAGCATTTCTTAATACAAGATTGTTGGGTTGCATCGATTAAGAAATGTTGCCTAAGTATGCAATAACCGAAATTTCAACATTTACATTTTTGGGTAAACCTGCAACTTGTACTGTTTCCCTCGCAGGATAATTGCCAGAAAAGAAACTCGCATACACCTCGTTTACACGTGTAAAGTGTGCCATGTCAGATAAAAAAATGCTGCTTTTAACAATTGCATCAAACGATACAGATGCTTGCGCTAAAATGGCACGTATGTTTTCCATCACCTGCCGGGTTTCGGCTTCAAGATTACTCATAACTAATTCTCCAGTTACTGGATGAAGAGCAATTTGCCCACTTACATATATTATATTCCCAGCAATAACTGCTTGGCTATAAGGCCCAATTGGAGATGGTGCTTGGTCAGATTGAATGATTTTTTTCTTCATATTATATGAATTGAGATTTCAAATATAACCCGATGTGATTCATTTAACAATTTTATATTGATACTGCCTGACTGAATATCTAATCTATCATTGTTCAATTTTGTAACATTGTGCCTATGTTGTTATTGAATGCCATTCCACCTGTATTATTTGATGTAGGAATCATTTTTGTCCTTGCAATTTTAGTCTTATTAATTTGTAATTCGTTTAAAATCCCAACGATACTTGGTTTTCTCTTAACAGGAATTATCGCTGGTCCAGATATTCTCAATTTAGTTAGAGCGGAATCTAATATTGACGTTTTTGCGGAATTTGGAGTTGTCTTATTGCTCTTTTCTATTGGGATAGAGTTTTCTCTTAAAGATCTAATGCGTATTCGTAGGCAAGTTTTTATTGGGGGATTTTTACAGCTCTTTTTAACAACACTTATAGTTTCATCGTGCGCGTTTTTCTTTGATGTTAAATTGAAAGAAGCAATTTTCATTGGCTTGCTTTTTTCACTGAGTTCAACTGCAATCGTTCTCAAAATATTTCAGGAGAGAGGAATTCTTCAAAGTCCACAAGGTAGAAGCTCAATGGCGATTCTAATTTTCCAAGATATCGCGGTTGTTCCCATCATGTTACTCATTCCCTATCTTTCCTCTAAATCTTCAGGTTTTGATTGGATTTTCATTTGGGTAATACTCAAGGGTATTTTAACTGTAGCTGGAGTTATCTTATTGTCTAAATTTATAATGCCAAAGCTATTATTCGCTGTTGCAAAGAGTAAATCGAACGAGCTCTTTTTATTAACAGTTTTGATGGTTTGTTTATCGGTTGCTTGGTTAACTGCTCAGCTTGGTTTGTCCTTGTCTTTAGGTGCATTCCTTGCCGGTTTAATCATATCGGAATCGGAGTATAGTCATGAAGCATTCGGAACGATACTTCCTTTCAGAGATGTGTTCACCAGCTTCTTTTTTATCTCCATTGGCTTGTTGGTAGATATGGATTATTTTTTAGGACATGCTCCAATTATTATTGCCATTGCAATCTGTGTTATAATTATTAAAACAATTGTTGCCGGCTCTGCCATTTTTTTAACGGGGCATAATGCTCGTATTGCGCTGTTAGCAGGTTTATTTGTAAGTCAGGTTGGAGAATTCGCTTTTATCCTTGCTGATACAGGACAGGAAATTGGAGTTATTGGGAAACCAAACTACCAGCTTTTTTTAGCTGTGTCAATTTTAACTATGGCTGTTACTCCTTCATTGATTTATAAATCAGATCGTTTTTCTGCTTTTTTAAATAATTTATTGATGAATGATTCACTCAAAAAGCGATTTCCTCGATTGATTAGGAGCTCAATCAAACAAGCGCCCGTAAGCGATTTGAAGCTGAATGATCATGTGGTGCTTATTGGATACAATGAATCCGGGCGCAACGTTGCGAAGGTATTACGCATGGCCAATATTCCATTTGTAGGTATCGATTCTGATCCTGAGATTGTTCTTTCCGCTCGAAATAAAAAAAGCACTCCAATTTTTTATGGAAATGCTACCAATAGCGCTGTGTTGAAAAATGTTTCAATCGAAAAAGCTAAAGCAGTTGTAATCTCATTAAAACACGCCTCTGAAATAAAATCGGTTGTAGCAGCAATCAAGAAATTGAGTCCAAATTGCCATATAATCGCAATGACAGGTTCATTGAATGATATGACGTATTTATTAAATGCGGGAGTAAATGAGGCAATAAGTGTTCAATTTGAAACGTCAGTCGAAATAGTAACTCGGGTTCTCACACGTTATCTAATTTCTCGAAATGACATTGATGATTTTGTGCTCCGACTTCGTGGGTTAAATTATTCTATGATGCGAACTATACGTTATGAGCAGCAAGGAATTCAGGATTATAGATTAGAGATTTCAAATACCGAAGTGTTGACTTTGAAAGTACGAGCTCATTCACCTTTCGCGAATAACGTATTGTCAGATCTTCAGTTACGCTCAAATTGGGGTGTTACTATTTTAGCAATTAAAAGAGGTTCTGAAATTTTCACTAATCCTTCCGGAGATTTTCTCATAAATGAAAACGACATCTTAGTGGTTTTTGGAAGCCACCAAGATGTCGATAAAATTTCAAGAGCTTAATGCTTATTTTTTTAGTTTCTGAGCAGATTTATTTTTCGCCATTTCTTCTAAACGCTGCTGAAATGAAGAGCCCTGCGCCTTCTTAGGTTTCTTTTTGTTTTCTTGCATCTTCGCATGAATCTTATCATCATCAACCAATTTTCTAAATGCGAATTGTTGAGCAAATGTGATAATGTTCGCTAAGAAATAGTAGTAATTTAATCCGGCAGCATAGCTATTTAAAACAAACAAGAAGATAACGGGCATTAAATACATCATCCACTTCAGTTGAGGCATCATTTGAGAACTACCGGCCGAAAGTTGGTTGTTCATTCGTGTATAAATGATGGTTGATACGGTCATCATCAATGCAAATAAACTCACATGGTTTCCATAAAATGGAATGGTAAAAGGTAAATTCACAATTGAATCGTAAGTCGATAAATCGTCGGCCCAAAGAAAACCTTCTTGTCTAAGTTCAATTGCATTAGGGAAGAAGCTAAATAAGGCAAACAAAATGGGTATTTGGAAAAGCATTGGCATACAACCACCTAAAGGATTAACTCCGGCATTGCGATACAATTCCATAACAGCTTGTTGTTTTTTAACAGCATCATCGTTTTTGTACTGCTCGTTTAAATCATCTATTTCTGGTTTTAATACGCGCATTTTAGCTTGCGACATGTATGACTTAAACTGGAATGCCAATAAAAGCGTTTTGATATAAAGTGTTAAAATCAAGATTACAAGTCCGTATCCGAGGTTAAATTGACCAAGGAAATTGAATGCAGGTATAATGATTAACTTATTTACCCAACCAAATATTCCCCATCCAAGCGGGATTTGTTTTTCTAAATCATGTCCTGATTTTTGAAGTGTTGCATAATGCGTAGGTCCAAAATACCAATGAAAATTAAGAGTCGATTCGGAGTTCTTATTTGTTGGAAGAACCTGAAAATCGGCGATCATAGTTTTGGTCATTGAGTCGGATGAAGCAACACGAGTTTCAAGAGCGGCTCCAACTTGAATTGGGCTTTCAGAAATGAAAACCGAAGTGAAGAATTGCTGTTTAAATCCTATCCATTGTGTATTTTTTTCGGTCACATACTTTTCTGCCTCTAATGGATTTAAATTATCAACTTCATTTTCGGAATTGTTGTAGTAAATAGTTGTGTTATTCCGTTCATTTTCGAGATTTTTCTCTTGGCGTAATGCAGATTGATTCCAATTGATTGTAATAGGATTTGCTTTCTTAGTCAAATTCCCTTCATTCAATATATTTACCTGATATCCAACATTGTATTCATTTCCGTAAAATGTATAGATGTATTCTACAGAATGCCCTTTATCGCCAATAGATCTTAGTGTAATTTGAGTTGAGTCATTGCCCGATATTTTGTGGGTGTTCTGTGTGCTATCAACCTCAAAATAGAGTTCACTGCTTGGTATAGACAATGCTCCAGATATTATATTCATGTTGAATAAAGATGAATCACCTGCAAACATTACTAATGATTCCTTTTCCCAGGTGAAGAATTTTTTAAGACTTAGCTGTTTAATAAAACCGCCTTTTTCTGAGATTTCTGCGGCAAATAAATCCGTCTCAATTTTAAAGACCTTATTTTCTCTAGGTGCAGCTGCAGTCGCAAAAGGTCCATAAATCTGTGACAACTTATTCTGATTAATAGAATCCGTCAACGAAGAATCAAGAACTTCCGCTATGATTGCTGGAACTTCGATTTTTTTAGTTTTCTCAAGCGCAGCTATGCTATCTCGAATGACTTGTTCTCTTTGGGCTTTATTATACGCATCGCGATCTGGTTTATTATAATAGGTAAAACCTATCATGATAGCACCTATTAATAAAAGTCCAATGATTGTATTCTTATCCATAAATCAATATTAAGCGGCAAAGATAGATTTATTCATTATCATCAATCAATGACAATTACAGGAAGTTCGATATTTTCTTTCAACTGAACAAATCGACATTTAAATGGCATATATATGTAAGGGTTTTTATAATTATTTTGAGTAATTCATGTGCCTTATTTCTGAAGTGCCTGATTTATATAGGAATTATAATATTATCTTTTTTCAACAAAGATTTTTTTCTCTGCAAGATTTCGATATTTTTGCTCAGGGTAAATTATTTTACTTTCAATTCAGCTTATAATAACCAATTCTAATCTATTTCTATGAAACAGTGCTTTCGTTTTCAGCTTCAATTGCTAGTTTGCATGTTGCTGTTATCACTTGCTGGCTATTCTCAAAATAATGCCTCAAGTTCGTCAACTCCCAATCCAATGCCGAAACTTCAATCTACAGGTAATGCTGAAATTGATCGTGCCAATCATGCAAAAGCTGTTGAAGCTTGGAAAGAAAAAGAAAGCAAGCGCGTTCAGCAA
>CAXNGM010000123.1:0-6875 GCA_964201695.1 Bacteroidia bacterium
AAACTTCGCGGCATTCGCATGACTTCTCCCGATATTCGTGCAGGTGTTTCCTTATTAATTGCAGCACTTTCTGCTGAAGGAACTAGCATTATCGATAACATCGAACAGATTGATCGTGGGTATCAAAATATTGATACTCGACTTCAGGCCTTAGGTGCTCAGATTAAACGCTTTTAATTCTTTCGAATTGATTCTAAGATAATCTGGGTATTTTATAAAGACTAATTTCAGTTTTTTTAATTTAAGGCTTACTATTTGATACCAAAATTTATAAATTTGAACTATGAAAAAACTAAATTTATTACTCGTAATTGCGGCATTTACTTTTATTCTAGGTGGCGCATTTTTAAACGGACAAAGTCAAAAATCATCGAACCAAAATCCTCCCGTTGGAGTTCAAATTGGTAATGTGGCTCCGGAGTTAACTCTTTCCAATCCAGAAGGAAAAGAAATTAAATTGTCATCTCTACGTGGCAAAGTGGTACTTATCGATTTCTGGGCTTCTTGGTGTGGACCTTGCCGCATGGAAAATCCAAATGTGGTGAATGCCTACAACAAGTATTCGAAAATGAAATTCAAAGGAGCCAAAGGTTTTACAATCTACAATGTTTCATTGGATATGAAAAAAGATCCATGGATGGCTGCAATCAAGAAAGATGGATTAGTTTGGGAAAATCACGTGAGCGATTTAGGTGGTTGGGGCTCTAAAGCTGCTGCGCTCTATGGAATCAATAGCATTCCAGCAAACTTTCTTATTGATGCAAATGGTGTTATTTTAGCTAAGAATTTAAGAGGTCCTGCTCTTGAAACAGAACTCGATAAGTATATTAAGAATTAATAAAATCCAATTTTTCATACCCTGACAAGTCTTTGTCGGGGTTTTTTATGCTTCAATATTTAACGTCTTATCGCATTCTGTCATATTGTCTTTCAGGACTTGATGGCACTATCGTTGCCAATGGGCCAAATTCTTAACAATGCGTAAGCGAATACGAAATTTTTTTACAAACATGAACCAGCAAGGAAATCAAACTCCCGACGAAAATCCAATTGATTCATCTCAATCCAACGAACAACCAATGAACGCTGAAGAAAATGTGGTGATTGATTCCGAAGAATCGACAAGTTCGGATAACGCAAACACAGAAAATAAAGAAGACGATTGGCAATTGAAATTTGCAGAAATGAACGATCGGTATCTTCGTTTGTATTCTGAATTTGACAATTATAGAAAACGAAGTGCCCGAGAACGCGTTGAGTTTTCAAAAACTGCTGCATCTGACACTTTTACTGCCATTCTGCCCGTATTAGACGATTTCGATCGTGCTGCAAAAGCAATGGAAAATGCAGATGATATTGCTGTTGTAAAAGAAGGAATGCAACTTATTTATCACAAATTTAGAAATATCCTTGTTTCCAAAGGTTTGGAGGAAATGAACGCGCAAGGCGAGACGTTCGATGCCGATTTTCATGAAGCAATTACATCCATTCCTTCGCCCGACGATTCCATGAAAGGTAAAGTGGTTAATGAAGTTGAAAAAGGATATTCACTCAATGGCAAAGTAATTCGTTTTGCCAAAGTAGTTGTTGGAAGTTAATTATTGAGAAATTCAACATGGCAAAAAGAGATTATTACGAGATATTAGGAGTTTCTAAGAACACGGATGAAACTGAATTAAAAAAGGCTTATCGAAAGATGGCTGTTAAATATCATCCCGATAAAAATCCAGACGATAAAGAAGCGGAAGAGAAATTCAAAGAAGCAGCCGAAGCATATGATGTTTTAAGCAATCCCGATAAACGAGCACGATACGATCGTTTTGGTCACCAAGGCGCAGCAAGTTCAGCTGGTGGCGGAGGATATGGCGGCGGTGGAATGAACATGGATGATATCTTTAGCCAGTTCGGAGATATTTTCGGGCAATCTGGTTTTGGTGGTGGTTTTGGTGGATTTGGCGGCGGACAGCAGCAGGGAAGACGAGTGAATAAAGGCACAAACCTTCGTATCAAAGTAAAGCTTACCCTCGAAGAAGTTGCTACTGGAGTAGAAAAAAAGATTAAGGTAAATAAGTTCGTTCCGTGTAAAACATGTACAGGAACAGGTGCCGATAAAGGATCTTCTTTCAATACATGTAATACTTGCAAGGGCGCTGGTAGAGTAACGCGCATTACCAATACAATTCTTGGTCAAATGCAAACAGCTTCCGCTTGTCCGGCTTGTGATGGGGAAGGAAGAACTATTGCAAGCAAGTGTAAAACCTGCTCAGGTGATGGTATCCTTCGTGACGAAGAAGTTATTAGCATTAACATACCTGCAGGTGTTGGAGAAGGAATGCAACTTAACGTTGCTGGACGTGGAAATGCGGCACCTCGCGGTGGAGTTTCTGGCGATTTATTAGTGAGTATTGAAGAAGTGGAACATCCCGAACTTAAAAGAGATGGTACAAATCTTTATCACGATTGCTACATCAGCTTCTCGGATGCTGCTTTAGGAACATCGATCGAAATTCCAACACTTGAAGGAAAGGCCAAATTTAAAATCGAACCTGGAACCCAAAGTGGTAAAGTATACCGTCTCCGTGGCAAAGGTCTTCCGGAAGTGAATGGTTACGAAAGAGGTGATATACTTGTTGATGTAAATGTTTGGACGCCTCAACAATTAAGTCCCGAAGAAAAACAGATTTTGGAAGGATTGAGAACGGCTGCTAATTTTACTCCTCAACCTGGAAAGAAAGAGAAGTCGTTTTTTGATCGCATGAAGGAATATTTCCATTAAGTTTTAATTTAAATATATTTGACGGCCACGATGTGGCCGTTTTTATTATGTCTACACCCTTATTTGAAGCCCGCAATATTTCGAAGTATTACGGAAATTATTGTGCATTAAACGATGTGAGCATTGTTGTTGAACAAGGAGCCATTTTTGGTTTACTTGGTCCAAACGGGGCAGGAAAAACATCCTTAATTCGAATCATCAATCAAATTACCATTCCCGATTCAGGAAGTTTGTATTTTAAAGGCGAACCAATGAATCTTTCGCATGTTCAGCGTATCGGGTATTTGCCTGAAGAGCGCGGTCTCTATAAAAAAATGGAGGTGGGAGAACAATGCTTGTATTTGGCTCGCTTGCGTGGACTTGAAAAAAATGAAGCAAAGCGTCGTCTTCGCATTTGGTTCGAAAAGTTTGAAATGCAATCGTGGTGGAATAAGAAGGTGGAAGAGCTTTCGAAAGGGATGGCTCAAAAAGTTCAGTTTGTCGTTACCGTTTTGCATGAACCTGAATTGTTGATTTTCGATGAGCCCTTTTCTGGTTTCGATCCGGTGAATGCAGCCATCATCCGCAATGAAATTCTCGATTTAAGTAAAAAAGGATCAACAATCATCTTCTCTACACATCGCATGGAAACTGTCGAGGAATTGTGTGACAGCATTGCGCTTATTAACAAAAGCAAGAAAATTTTAGACGGCAAAGTGCGCGACATCCAAAATCAATTTCGGAATAATACCTATGAAATGGTGTTTCGCGGGAATATGCTTTCGTTTACAACGGCACTTTGGACAGGCTTTGAATTGATTGATAAGCAGGCCGATGGAGAAATTTGCAAGGTTCAATTGAAACTACTCGGTAACAACACGATCAATAATTTGCTGAATACCGTGATGCCTGTTTGTGAAATTGTGAGTTTCAAAGAAATACTCCCATCAATGAATGATATATTTATTCAAAACGTAAAAGAACCGGTTTAAATCATGGGAAAAATTAGCCTGATTATTCAACGAGAATATTTAACGCGTGTGCGGAAGCGGTCGTTTATTATCATGACCATTTTGGGGCCGTTGCTTATGGCAGGTGTTGCAATAGTTCCTGTTTGGTTAGCAAGTGCAAACGAAAGTGTGCGCTCAATTGTCGTGCTCGATGAAACAGGAATGATGGATTATCAGCTCCAATCGAATCCAACCATTCAGTTTTCCTATTCGCATGTTTCGTTGGAAGATGCAAAACGAAATTTGGAGAAATCAGACAACTATGCCTTGGTTTATATACCCAAAGCGCAAGACGATAACTTAATCGTTACGCAACGAAGCATCAAGTTGTATTCAACCAATCAGGTGAGTTTGAATGTGAAGATCTACATCGAAAACCAATTGGAAAAACAGCTTGAACGCTCGATGCTTAAAGCCAATGGCGTTGACAAGGATCTAGTTTCGAGCATCGAAAAAACGGTAAAGGTTTCGATTCAAAACGTTGACTTAAATCAGAAAGATGCAAAGGACAAAAGCAATGATGTAGAAGTGAGTACCGCTTTAGGAGCTTTTGCTGGAATACTGATTTACTTTTTCATATTCCTCTTTGGTTCGCAAGTAATGCGCGGTGTTATTGAAGAGAAATCGAATCGAATTGTTGAACTCATTATTTCCTCGGTAAAACCATTTCAATTAATGATGGGCAAAATCATCGGAATTGCCTTAGTGGGTTTAACGCAGTTTTTACTTTGGGTTATTCTCACGGCTTCTATCTACACCGTCTTCTTAAATACTGTTGTAAAAGAAAAATTTAGTGCAGATAAAATTGAAATGTTGATGAAGAAAAGTCCTGATGGAACTGCTGTGGAAGACATCGATCAACTCATTGAAAACCAAATGGTCATTGAGCGAATCAACCAAATCAATTGGGTACTTATTATTCCATGCTTCATTTTTTATTTTCTAGGTGGCTACTTGCTTTACGGTGCTATGTTTGCGGCTGTTGGTGGAGCAGTGGACAATGATGCAGACACTCAACAATTTGTCTTGCCCATTACCATACCACTTATCTTTTCATTTGTCATGGCTCAAACCGTCTTAAACGACCCAACGGGTGTCATGGCTCGTTGGCTTTCCATTATCCCATTAACATCTCCAATAGTCATGATGGTAAGGTTACCATTTCAGGTTCCTGTTTGGGAACTTGCACTTTCTATGTTTATGCTTGTTCTCGGATTTATATTCACAACTTGGATTGCCGGAAAAATATACCGAACCGGAATTCTCATGTATGGAAAGCGCGTTACATGGCGTGAAATGGCTCGTTGGCTTCGCTACTAAAAATGTTACTCATCCGTTAATAACCTCTTTATTATTTGTATCAGAATTGCGCAAGTATTTCTTAACATTGGTATTTCAATTCTATTCATGTGAAGCTTGCCATCATTGACATTGGTACCAATACGTTTAAACTCATGATCGCCCGCGTTCAGGATGGAGGTTTTTTGGTAATCGACAAAGAGAAAATCCCCGTTAAGCTTGGCGAAGGCGGGATAAATAATAACGTAATTGCGCACAATCCTTTTCAAAGAGGATTAAAAGCAATGAAGACGCATAAGGAAACAATCGATCGTTTTGAAGTCGATAAAACACTTGCCTTTGCCACTTCAGCCATTCGAAGTGCAGAGAATGGGAAGGATTTCGTGAAGAAAGTGAAAGCGGAAACTGGAATCGATATAGAAGTTATTTCTGGAAATAGAGAGGCCGAACTTATTTATTACGGTGTTCGTCAAGCCCTTGATTTGGGAGATGAAAAAGTGCTCATTATGGATATTGGAGGCGGAAGCACCGAGTTCATTATTGCCGATCGCAATCGTATGTATTGGAAACACAGCTTCGATTTGGGAGCTGCGCGTTTACTTGAAGTGATTAATCCCTCCGAACCAATCTCGAAGAATGAAATCAAACAGCTTCGTTCTCATCTAAAAGAGCAAATGCAATTGCTATGGGCTGCTTGTGAACTTTATCCAGTTAAAACATTGGTTGGTTCTTCGGGTAGCTTTGATTCCTTAGCCGAGATGATTTATTACCGTTTTCATACCGAAGAAAATCCATTGGTGAAAACGGAATACAATTTCAACCTCGATCATTTCGAAGCGATGTACAAGTTGATCATAAATTCAACCATCGAAAAGCGATTTAAAATGAAAGGCCTCGCAGCAATGCGTGTTGAAATGATTGTCGTTGCTGTCATTATGATCAAATATGTAATGAAAAAAATCAAGTTGAATAAAATGCGATTATCCACGTATTCGCTAAAAGAAGGCATTCTATTCGACTATCTTGAATCTGAAAAGGAACGCGAAACGAATGGCTAAAATTCTTATAGTTGACGATGAACGTGCAATTCGTAGCACATTGAAAGAAATACTTGAGTATGAAAATCACCAAGTAGAAGAAGCTGTTGATGGGGCAGAAGGATGGGAGAAAATTCGAAATGGTGGGTTTGATATTCTCTTGAGCGATATCAAAATGCCCAAAATGGATGGAACCGAATTACTTGAAAAGGTTTTGGCGCAAGGAATCGATTGTCCGGTGATTATGATTTCTGGACATGGCACCATTGAAACAGCCGTTGATTGTATTAAAAGAGGTGCATACGATTTTATTGCCAAGCCACTCGATTTGAATCGTTTGATGATTACACTTCGGAATGCATTAGATAAATCGACACTCATTCAAGAAACTAAGATTCTTAAGAAAAAGGTCAGTAAAACCATCGATATGGTGGGTGAATCGCCCGCTATTCGTAAGGTAAAGGACATGATTGAACGTGTTGCAGCAACCGATGCTCGAGTTTTAATCACAGGCCCCAATGGAACCGGTAAAGAGCTTGTTGCTCGATGGATACATGCTAAAAGCAATCGCAATGAAGCACCTTTAATCGAAGTGAACTGTGCTGCAATTCCATCTGAACTTATCGAAAGTGAACTGTTTGGACATGAAAAAGGTGCATTTACCAGTGCCATTAAACAACGGAAAGGTCAATTTGAATTGGCGGATGGTGGAACTTTATTCCTTGATGAAATTGGGGATATGAGTTTGTCGGCTCAGGCCAAAGTGCTTCGTGC
>CAXNGM010000124.1:0-6871 GCA_964201695.1 Bacteroidia bacterium
TACCTGGTCGATTCCCTCGAAAAGCCGCTGCTATACTTGGAGGATTACTACGACGATTTAAATTGCTTTTTCAGTTAAAGGGTGTCGATATTATCTTTATTCATCGCGAGGCAAGTCCCATTGGACCCCCATTTTTCGAATTCATAGCAGCCCGTTGGTTAAAGAAGAAAATTATTTACGACTTCGATGATGCCATCTGGATTCCCAATTATTCGGAAGCCAATAGTCATTTTTCTTTTTTAAAAGGATATGCAAACGTGAAACATATTTGCAAATGGGCATGGAAAATATCCTGTGGGAATCCGTATTTGTGCGAATACGCCCGAACGTATAATCCACATGCAGAAATTGTTTTTAACCCAACAACCATCGATACGGACCGATTGCATAATCAGGTTAAAAATCAAAGCAGCGAAACATTTATCATTGGTTGGACAGGATCACATTCAACCGTTCGATACATTGCAGAGCTGATTCCAATTTTAAAAAAGCTTGAGTTGGAATTTGATTTTCAATTTATGGTAATTTCGGATATTCCTCCCGAATTTGAATTAAAAAGTTTGGTGTTTCGAAAATGGAATAAAGAAACCGAGATTTCCGATTTATTAGCATTTAATGTGGGTGTAATGCCTTTGTTGGACGATAAATGGGCAAATGGCAAATGCGGTTTCAAAGCATTACAATATATGGCATTGGGAATTCCTGCATTGGTTTCGCCCGTTGGAGTGAATTCACAAATTGTGGATGATGGAATGAATGGGTTTGTTTGCAATTCTGCAGATGAATGGGAAAAATCACTTCGTTTATTACTGAGTAATCGCAATGAATTGGAGCGTATTTCTAACAATACCCGAAAAAAAATTGGGCAATCGTATTCAGTAAAATCAAACACTCCTAATTTCCTTCAATTATTTAATCATTCATGAAGAAAGTCCTAATTATTAGTTACTTTTTCCCACCATGTAATTTAACGGCATCGCAACGGAGTATGGGCTGGGCGCGTTATTTGAAAAAACAAGGCTGGGATCCAATTGTGATTACACGAAATTGGGATAATCATATCGCAACCCCAAACCATATTCACAAAGATTCGGGCGTTGAATTGATACATAAAGTAACAGACGAATACGAGGCCTATTACCTTCCTTTTAAAGGAAACCTTCGCGATCGTTTATACAGTAAATATGGTAATACCCGATTTTATTTATTGCGAAAAGTTCTTTCTTTTATCGAACTCTTGGGAAGTAATTTCCATAAAGCATTCATCCCCTATTCCAACTTGCATGCTTTTGCATTGGATTATTGCAAAAAGCACGACGATGTAAAAGCCATCATAGTGACAGGTAATCCTTTTGAGATTTTTCGTTTTGGTTATGAAATTCACAAACAAACTAACATGCCTTGGATAGCCGATTATCGCGACGA
Source organism: Bacteroidia bacterium (assembly GCA_964201695.1). Taxonomy (GTDB): domain Bacteria; phylum Bacteroidota; class Bacteroidia; order M30B66; family M30B66; genus CALQRR01. The sequence goes on from CAXNGM010000124.1 coordinate 1,426, forward strand.
TTGGACTACAAGTGAAGTGAATGATGTTTCCGGTTTTTTGAATCGCTTTTTACTGGGATTGAGCAAACGAAGTGAAAAAAAATGGGTTGGTACTAGTTCTTGTATAACAACCGTATCGCCTTATTACGCTCAGAAAATAGGGGAATTTGTCCGAAAACCTGGACATGTTTTGCTCAATGGTTTTTTTGAAGATGATCTTAAAACATTTCAAAATCGTGTATTGTATGATGATTTTACAATTGTTTATAACGGAATGCTTTATGGTTCTCAACAAATTGAAATCTTTCTAGCTGGATTTAAGAAACTAGTTGATGAGAATCCTGAATATCGTCAACGAATCAAACTTCAATTTCCAGGAATCTTGTATTTAAAAGATATTGCTCAGCGAGTTCAAAATTTCATGATCGGATATGAAGATACCCTTTTGTTAACTGAACGAATTTCAAGAGAACAGGTCTTAGAAATGCAAGCACGTGCTCATCTGCTGTTGATGGTTTCTCACCTTGGCAGTAAAGGAATTCCGTCAAGTAAAATATATGAATATCTAGGATTAGGCCGACCAGTATTGGTCTGTCCTGGTGATGATGATATTTTAGATGAAACTTTCTCTCAATACAATCTCGGATTTATTACTAATTCTTCTGTTGAAACTTCTGATGTATTGAATACCCAATTTAAGAGATACCTTGACGGCACATACGAAAAAATGCAAGCAGATACGGATTATACGGCTCAATTTGCTCGCTCGACTCAAGCAAAAGTTATGGCTGACTTACTAAACAGTGTTTCAGAATAAACCAGGTATTCCAGGCAACATCGAACCTGCAACCGATTTCATTTCTGATTCATTAACACGTTCCGATTGCTCTAATGCACGATTAATAGCAAGCTGAAGCAATTCCTCTAATTGCTCTGTATTTTCCTGATTCAAAAAGGGTAGATTCAACTTAACATCCAGTACTTTTCTGTTGCCGTTCATGTCAATCTTCACATTTCCTTGATCTGCTTCTCCTGAAACAACCATGGTATCGAGGCGTGATTTTACCTCATCCATGCGTTTTTTCATTTCCATTAGTTTATCAAACATCTTCTTTTTACAAATTTAGATCGAAACTCAAACAACTCAAGTTAATTTACTTGAATAAAATAAAATTGACAATATCTTGTAACTCGTTAGTATTCATGTTTACCGTCTTGCTTTATTTACAAATCAAAAAATTTCAATTCACCTTATAAAACTTTATATACACATAAACCATTGCATATAAAAAAGTCATTAATAAAATGCCTTTCCCTGTTTTTTCATAGTTCCCTTTTTGCATGTATTGACGAAAAGGAATTAAATTAAAAACCAATGCTAGTACCAAGTTTGTTGCATCATCGAAACGAGGTTCTGTTTCTCCATTATTCAGTTTAATTGTTACAAACTCTTGCAACAAGATAAAAACTAGAATTGGAATAACAGCACCAATCATAGTTCCAAAAGCAAAATTATCGCGCTTAAACATCTTGCTCCCAAGTTTTAAAAGTGTTTAGTAATTCGTGAGCTGTTAAATCGAATTTACAAGGAACAACCGAAACATAATTGTTTTCTAATGCCCAAATATCGGTATCATTTCCGCTATCGTAATTTTTAAATGTACCCGTTAACCAAAAATACGATTTCCCCATAGGATCTTTCCGCTCATCCAATGATTCTTCCCAATTGGCATCAGCTTGTCGACATACCCGAATTCCTTGAATAAGATCTTTGCTCACATTCGGAATATTAACATTTAAACAAACTCCCTGAGGAATTCCTTTCTCGAATGCATGAGCAATAATAACACGCGCAATATCCTGTGAAGCAGAAAAATCAGCATCAATTGAATGATCTAATAAAGAAAAACCAATCGAGGGAATTCGTTCTAAGGTCCCTTCCATTGCAGCGGCCATGGTACCCGAATAAATAACATTGATGGATGCATTCGAACCATGATTTATCCCAGAAATGAGTAAATCGGGCTTACGAGTAAGTATTTTATTCATAGCCAGTTTTATGCAATCTACTGGAGTTCCCGAACAAGCGTATTCAACTTCACCATCGATAGTAATTTTGTTATATCGCAAGGCTGAATTTATAGTTATTGCGTGCCCCATTGCCGATTGAGGTTTATCGGGAGCTACCACCACAACCTCACCAAATTCTATTGCAACTTCCACCAATGCTCGAATTCCAGGAGCTGTTATTCCATCATCGTTGCAAACCAAAATCAGTTTATCGTGAGCCATTATTAAGAATTTTGTTGCGAAAATAAGGAATTCGACTTGAGGATTTTCAATTAGTATGGCTTCAATGAAATTATTTTCGATTTAATTGTGTGTGAGGCCAAACAAAAAAATAGCCCTGAAATTCAGGGCTATGTATAGTGATCCCGTTGAGATTCGAACTCAAGACCCACAGCTTAGAAGGCTGTTGCTCTATCCAGCTGAGCTACGGAACCAAAATCGTGTGCAAATATAGAAAATTCGTTCACGATGCCATTATTTCTGTTTATTGAAAGATAATTTTTCTTGGTTTTTTCTCGAATACACTACAAAATCTAAATTAACAATCAGATAATCAAGGACTATAAAAAAATATGCAAGAAAGTTTGCCGGGAAACTTTTTTTGGTACATTTGCAGCCCACATTAAGGTGAGGTGGGTGAGAGGCTGAAACCACCAGTTTGCTAAACTGACGTACGGGTAACTGTACCGCGGGTTCGAATCCCGCCCTCACCGCCAGAGGATTTCTGAATTCAACCGGAATTTCAGAAATAGTATTGAAAGAACTTTTTTACAAGTTCGGGATGTAGCGTAGTCCGGTCATCGCGCCTGGTTTGGGACCAGGAGGTCGCAAGTTCGAATCTTGCCATCCCGACTGAATACCCCCTAGTAATTTTATATTGCTAGGGGTTTTCTTATTCTATGAACTCGAATTGAACACCTTATTAATACATCAGTATTTCAATTAGCATAAATAGTTGGATTACTTAATAATCGCATCATTTTGCATTCAATAATTAAACGAATCAAACGTTTCAACAATTGAAATATTCTTCATCTTTATTATGTTGAAAAATATTCACCTGATGCAGTTTACTTCATAGATGCTTCCTACGAACTTTACAAAAAAATAATCATGATAAGAAAGTATCTTCTTGGCTTTATATTGCTTGCATCCCTCCCATTTCAATTAAAAGCCATCGATAGTATTGTTGCTGTTCAACAAACGTTCTCTCAATCCAAAGTGTATGCTGGCGGTAATTACTTGGTCAAACTTCAAATTAAGAGACAAGGACTTAACAGTTTCTTCCAGATTGAACAAGATTTACCTATAGGAATGACAGCCATAGGAGTTGAAAGCCAGGGAGCAATTTTCAATTTCAAAGATGGGAAAGTAAAATACAATTGGCTGCGATTGCCCGCTGAAGATGAGATTCAAGTAATTTACAAAATAACAGTACCCTTCGAAATGCGGGGAAAACAAACCATTGGAGGTATTTTTTATTACATCGTTGATGAAGAAAAAGAGATTTTTAATATTCCGCAACAATCCATTGAAGTAATCGAATACATCGCACCAAGCGATTCACTTGCAGAGAAAAAACTGCTGGGTATAATCGATAATACTTCCGACAAACCACAATATATGGAGGAAGAGAAAATGGATCTTATCTATAAAATCCAAATTTTGAGTTCAACCAAAGAACTAGATAAAGACTCGTTGAGAAAAGCTTATGGTATCAAAGAACGGATACAAGTAGAAAACTACCATGGACTTTACAAATACTTAACCGGCACATTTGGCACCTACGAGCAAGCGCGTGATTACAAGAACAGCATGGATTTTTCACGTTATATTCCTTTTGTGATTGCATACAACCGAGGTAATCGAATCACCATTGGTGAGGCCATGGACTTAGCTTCTAAGAAGCGAAATGTTCCTAAAAAATAATAATTTGAACCAATATTCCTGCTAAAAAATTCAGCTATGAATCCAATAAAACGCGGTGGATTTTCTTTAATTCTTTTCTTTAGCTTATTTAAATCTTTTGCATTTGGTCAAGTTGAAACTGTGGCTGCTAGTTACACCCTACCCGACACTGCTTTTGCAGGAATTCCATTTGAAATTGGATTGAAAATAAACCGAGGAAACGTGGAAGGCATTGCGCGCATTCAACAAGATTGGCCCTTGGGATTTTCTGTGAATGAAGTTGAAAATGCGGGCGCTATCTTTTCTATGAGTAAATCACAATTGCAATTTCTGTGGATTACTTTACCCAAGTCGCAAGAATTGAATATTCGATTTGAAGTTACTGCCAACAAAGAATATTCTGGGAATATTGAAATCCCGATGGTATTTATTTATTTAAAAGAGGATGTTCGGAAAGAAATTGTCCTTCCATCGTTAAATATGACTATTCATGGAAAAGGAAATCGTGCTTTTGGGAACATAAAACCAGCGCAAACAATTTCTGAAACAACTTCTCAAATAATTCCAAATAAATCTATCCAAGAGAGACAAATTGAGAACGCTACTAACGTCGAGAAATCAATTCAATCGGATAAAAAAGGTGCTTCAATCAAAGAAAAAACAAATCCACCCCAATTGGAGCCGGTTAAAAAAGTAGAAATTAAAACTGTAACGAATAAGTCCGATTCACTTTCTCAAAATAAAACCCAAACCAATAAAAAAACGGGAACAATTTCTAATGTAAAATCGGAGATAAATAATAAAAACATTTCTCAATTAGATCAGAAAAAAAGCGGGAAGACTCTTAATAGTACTAACAATGTTTCGATAATTCGTTTTAAAATTCAGTTGGCTGCATTGCCCCAAAAATCAGATTTAACCAAGATTGCAATAGAATTTGAAATACCTGAAAAAGAAATCACCGAAGAGAAACACAATGGTTTATTTAAGTATACATATGGTGAATTTCCCACTCTTGAAGAAGCCCGAAAAAAGATGAACGCTAACAATCACATGAAAAGCAAATCGTTTGTTGCGGGATATAGAAATGGAATGAGAATAGATCTCGAAGAGGCGATTCGTTTAAATAAAACCAAGTAAAAATGTCCATAATAGATTATAGCAACCGACGTAAAATTGTTTTATCACTGACCGTCATTTCGGGAGTCATCTTGCTTTATACATTGCGTGATTTATTTCCAGCATTTTTAGGAGCAGTTGTATTGTATGTTTTATTTCGCCCTTTATACGAATATCTTAGACATGGGAAAAAATGGCCCAATTGGCTGGCAACCTGGACAATCATGCTCAGTACGTTTCTACTTCTTGTACTTCCACTGTTGACTGTATTTATGATGATTGGAAGTAAGCTGTCCGATTTATTAATCAACACCGACCAAATAACGGCAATCATCGATCAAGTGCAAGTATTTTTTGGTATGAACATCAA
>CAXNGM010000125.1:0-6833 GCA_964201695.1 Bacteroidia bacterium
GAATTTACAAAGGGCACAACCTCTAACAGCGTTCACCAAAAATTTGGGTATTTCGGTTAATTTGAAACATTGTCGACTTTTGTTACATTCGTGCTGACTAAAACATCTCGTTCACCAAGTCCCAAACTTCTGGTGCTCGCGAAACGTTAGCGGAAATGCAAATTAGAAAACTATAGAAAATCTATGAAACCAAAAGTGTTTTTTACGGATATTAAGAAAATGATTTTGGGTGAAATATCTATCGCTAAAAAATCAATTGATATTGCAGTTCCTTGGTTTACCGATTTTGAACTTTTTAATGCACTTTTAAAAGTAGCCCAAAATGATGATATTATCATAAGAGTAATTTCTTTAGATGACAGAATCAATAATGAATCCGGTTTAAATTATTCTGTTTTATCAGAAATAAATAACAGTTGTTCTGTGTCGCTTATTAATGGAGGCTTTATTAAAACAGAACCATTAATGCATAGTAAATTCTGTATTATAGATAATAAAACAACTATTAATGGTTCATATAATTGGACTTCTAAAGCTAATATAAATCATGAAACAGTTACTCTGCATAAAAATGATATTGAAATATCAAAAGAATTTTCTACTCAATTTGAATTTTTACTAAGTCTTTATTTTAATATAGATAAAAATAAGAATATTTATGATAGAGAATTAAAACAATTGTGGTTGTATGCCAATAATATTAAAAATATAATAATCTCAAATGAAAAAACATTTTTAAATGAATATATGTTTAAGCTCGGAGAGCTTAAGTTTAATTCAAATAATGAATTGAATTTATTCACAAGAGATTTAATAAATTATTGTAATGATAGTAATGACTATAGAATACTAATGACTATTGGAAAGATTAATAATTTCATTTCAGATAAATCTATTGAGATTTATAATTTAGCTAGAGCTGAATATGAATTAAAAAATTACAAAAAAGCTCTAGAAATATACTTAAGTGTCATTGATTTAAAGCCCGATTTAGAAATTGCTTGGATTGACTGTGCTAAGATTTCATCAATAATAGAAGAAAACTTAATGTTGCCACTCTCATTTTCTCAAATTGCATCAATTATCAATTCATCAAATTTCGATGCAGTTCAATTAGAAGCTGACATTTTAATAGAATTAACTACTGGAGGCTCGGCCAATGATATTGAATATTTAGAATCATTTATCCGACAGAATCCTAATAATGTTAAAGCTCTTTTAAAATATGGCTCTGCATTAATATCATCTAACAATTATGTTAAAGCAGAAGAGGTTATACATAAAGCATTAGAAATTGATAAGTGCAATATTTATGTATATAAACTTTTGGGTAGCCTATATTTTCATAAAGAAGATCCTGAAAAATCTATCGAATATTTATTGAAATATATATCTATTATTGAAGATGATCATGAATCACTATTGATGATGGGTGCATCATATTATTTCCTCGATAAATATGATGAATCCATTAAATATTTGAATAAATCAAACTCTTTGAAGTCTAATGTTTTTAACACTTTATTTCTCTTGGCAGAAGTTAATTTTAAATTTGAAAGATATAATCAAGCCAATATATTCATAATGGAAGCTATTGGTTTAAAAAAAACTAGTAAAGAGGCTATTGATTTGTTGAATAAGATTAGTAAGCGACTCAAATAATATGCCGTATGAGAATATTTGCACATTCCGCTAACAGCGCACAAGCGCAACCCGAAAAGGGTATGCGCCTGTGCGCGGAACGTTATGCACAAGGCGTAAAGACGACAGAAAAACGGATTAACTTAGCGACAATAACGGGACAATGACAACAGACCAACAAATCACCGACACACTCAGCGACCGCTCAAAAAGAAAATTTAGTTTTTTTTTTCAACGCACTTAAAAAAAGAAAATCAGCCGCGCATTTGGCACATTTTGTTTTGCCCCGACCGCACAAGCCAACAAAAGGGCAAAACAAAAAGAGCCAAATCTTGCCAACGCACAAATAATATTGACATGAAAGTAATTTTATATTCTACTATTTTGATTCTTTTGAATGCTTCTAACTGTTCTACAGAAAAGGACTTTAAAGGAATAAAGTTTGGTGACGGTGGTGGATTTACAGGTGCTGTGACTACTTATGAAATAAAAACCAATGGTGATGTTTTTAAAGATGACAAGAAAACAAAAACAGTTGAGGCATCTGAATTAAAAACAATTCAGAAAAAAATAGACAAACTTTCAAATGAATCTTTAAAATTCAATCATCCTTTCAATATGTATTACTTCATTGAAATAGATAAAAATAAAATTGTTTGGGGCGACCCTGCCTTTCCAGAACCTTCAGACATAAAAGAATTATACAGCGAACTACAAAAAATATCTCACCCCTAAAATTAAAGAAAATGAAAAATTTACACTCACTTTCAAAATTGCTTTTGGCTATTGTTATTTTCCTCTCGGCTCATATTACCTATGCCCAAAACAAAACGGTTATACAACCTAATTTTGTAAGCCCCTTTGGACAGAAGCAAAACACAAATCCAACGGCAGTAATAAAACCAACAGGACAGGCGCAGCTAAAAGTTATTCAAGAGAACGAAAATTTTATCGTTCAAAAAGACGGTGATTATTCCATTATTAAATTCACAGAAAAAAGTAAAACACCTGCAAAAGAATTTTTTCAATCATTTTCAAAGGATTTAAATTTATCCAGTGCCGACAAATTCAATCTTATAAAAACTGAAAACGATGAGGTAGGATTTATACATTATCGTTATCAGCAAACATACAACGGAGTTTCCGTTATGGGCGGAGAATATTTGTTACACGAAAAAAATGGAATATTAATTTCTGCTAATGGTAACATTTATAATAATCTCGCTATAAATACAACGCCAAGCATTTCAAAAGACATTGCGATACAAAACGCAATAAAATATGTTGGTGCAGAAAAATATAAATGGTCTGATAAAAATTCTATTGATTTTCCAACAGCTGAATTAGTTATTGCACCCATTAATGGAATCTTCACAAAGGAAAATTTTCGTTTGTGCTACAAGATTAAAATTGAATCGGAAAAACCTTACGATATTCTTGATGTATTTGTTGATGCTCATTCAGGCGAGTTTGTAAATAAAATAAGCAAGATTGCTAATAGTGATGTAACTGGAACAGCAAATACACTTTATAGTGGTACAAAAACAATAACTATGGATAGTTATACCAGCATCTATCGCTTAAGGGAAACGGGAAGACCGATACAAACTTTCAATATGAACAACGGAACTAACTATGGTAACGCTGTTGATTTTACAAATGCAGCAATAACATGGAATGCAGTTCCTATAATTGCATCATTTGACATTACTGCCGTTGCTCAAAGTTGGTGGTATGCTTCTTTGGTTGATGTGCTTCCTGATTTATACATAAAACTAATTGACGGCTCTTCAAGTGTTGTTTACAACGGGCAAAGCAGTTATGTGAACAATACAAATCCGCCTTTGACGATCCCTTTAAATATTCAATTAGTGAATCCACCTTACACAGTAGAAGTTTGGGATTATGATGCAGTTGGAGGCGATGATTTTGGTGGTAGTTACAGCATTACAACAAGTGCAGGAACACACTCATGGTTAGGTGGAGGCAACAATGGTTCATACATTATAAATACACAAAACAATCCAGCACTTGATGTTCATTGGGCAATGGAAAAAACTTATGACTTTTATTTGAATCAACTTAGCAGAAACAGTTTTGACAATGTAGGCGGATTGATAAAAAATTATGTTCATTATGGTCAGGGGCTTGATAATGCTTTCTGGAATGGAACTGCGATGAGCTATGGTGATGGAAGTCAGATTTTTTCACCAGTAGCATCCATTGATATAGTTGGACATGAATTTTCTCATGCTGTTGTTCAACACACTGCGAACCTTGCATATCAAGATGAATCAGGTGCTTTAAATGAATCATTTGCCGATATTTTTGGAACTGCTATTGAGTTTTATGGAGCAACTTCGCCAAATTGGACAATGGGTGAGTCATGCACAATAGTTAGCCCGTTTTTCTTGCGTTCAATGTCAAATCCTAATGGCGGATATGCTCCGCAGCCTGATACATATTTAAGCACTAACCCTGCTGGTCCTTGGTATGCGGGAACAGGAGATAACGGAGGAGTTCACTGCAACAGTGGAGTCCAAAATTTTTGGTATTATTTATTGTGTCAAGGTGGAAGCGGAACAAATGATATTGGAAACGCGTATTCTGTGACGGGAATTGGAATGAATCAGGCAACCCAAATCGCTTATAGAAATCTTCGTTTATATTTAACATCTACTTCCAATTATATGAGTTCGTATTACGGCTCACTGCAAGCTGCAGAAGATTTATATGGTGCAAACTCAACACAACAAAATGCTGTAAGAGCAGCATGGTATGCCGTTGGAATCGGAAATAATCCAAACGGCCAATGCAACGGAACAATTACATTCTCAGCAGCATCAGGTTCTTTTACAGACGGAAGCGGAACGGCAAATTACCAAGACAATCTTGATTGCTTTTGGCTAATCCAACCAACTGGCGCAAATACAATTTCATTAAACTTTCCGACCTTTAATACAGAAGCGAATTACGATACAGTAATTGTTTATGATGGACCGACAACAGCCGACCCAATATTAATGCAATGGTGGGGAAATACATTACCACCTACAATTAATTCAACGGCTGGTGCTTTACTTGTAGAATTTAAGTCAGACATAAATACAAATTTTTCAGGATGGAGCGCAAATTATACATCAAGCGGGACAGCATATTGTAATGGAGGAACATTATTAACTTCTTCAAGTGGTTCTTTTAATGACGGAAGCGGAGCAAGTAATTACGGAAATAACCAACTTTGTTATTGGTTAATTGCGCCCCCTTGTGCAAACAATGTTACACTTTCATTTTCATCGTTTGCGTCAGAAGCCAGTTATGATGGAGTAATTGTTTTTGATGGAAATAATACAAGTGCGCCACAATTATTGAATTGGTCAGGTACAAGTTTACCGCCAAGCGTAACTTCAACAGGAGGTGAAATGCTTGTTGTATTTGTTTCCGATTATAGTACAAGATTGCAAGGCTTTTTATCAAGCTACACTTCGACAGGATCACCATACTGTTCAGGCACTACAACACTAAACACTTCTGACTACGGAAATGTTGTTGATGGTAGCGGAGGAAATAATTACTGTAATAACATGGATTGTCGTTGGCTCATTCAACCACCACAAGCGACAACAGTCACATTTAATTTTACTGCTTTTGATGTTGAACCAATTTCAACAGACGGATTTACAATTTATGACGCTGTGGAAATTTATGACGGAACAAATACTTCTGCGCCTTTGCTCGGAAGATTTTCTGGAAATGCTTTACCTCCTTCCGTTACTTCTACTGGCGGTTCAATGTATCTTCGTTTCTTTTCCGACATTTCAGTTACAAAAACTGGGTGGGCAGGTTATTACACTTCAACGCAAACTGGTTACTGTAGCGGAACAACAAACTTGACAGCACCGAGTGGGACATTTGCAGACGGAAGCGCAGCAAATCTTTACGGCAATAATGCAGATTGCAAATGGCTAATCCAACCGACAAGTGCTTCATCAATCACTTTAACATTTTCTTCGTTCGATACAGAATTAAATTATGATGGAGTAATTGTGTATGATGGAAATAACACAAGCGCACCGCAATTAGGAAATTTTTCTGGAAGTTCACTTCCTCCTGTAGTAACTTCAACAGGTGGATCAATGCTCGTTTGGTTTTTATCAGACATCGCAGTAAGACAAAATGGGTGGAACGCTTCTTACAACTCTGTAATTACAGGCATAGACAACACGGTGTTAGAAAATAGTGTCATTGTCTATCCAAATCCCAATGACGGAAATTTCTCAATAGTTCAGAATGGTAATCTTCAAACATTAAATGTTTTAATTACAAATGAATTAGGACAGAAAATATTTGAAACAAAAATATCAACTGCAAAAGGCGAAATTGATTTATCAAACCAGCCCAATGGAATTTATTTTATTCAAATTAAATCCGAACAAGGAGTTGCAACTAAAAAAATAACCATAAATAAATAAGTATGAGCAATGGGAACAAATGACAAACTCGATGAACTTGTAAAGAAAGGAGAAGCATTAATAGACAGACTTCTTGCAAAGATGGATTCAAAACCAAAATATTTAATTGGACATACGCTTTCGGACAGATTTAAAATAGAATCGCTTGAGGAAAGACTGAAAGTTTGGGGCTTCACAAAAACCGAAAGGGAAGTATGGGTTTCAAATGAGCTAAAAGACAAGATGAAAACAAAAGATTTTATTACACTTTTAAAAAGAACTAAAAAGTTTGTCTTAGCAAAGGAGGGAGAAATTATTCTTGTTGTCAACGAAAATAACAAAAGGAAGGAAATTAAAATTTAATAAACGGTGAATTGGAAAGAAAAAACCATCTCACATTGTAAGCACATTTAAAATTCACACAGGCGCCACACAAACCAAAAATTTTAAAAGAGCTTACAATTTCCAACACAAAAAAGAAAAATGCCTTCACAAAAAAAACTAAATTTTCTTGCGACCGCTCAGCCGACACTCACATATGACAGACAACAAAATTAACTGGACAGCGCAACTTGACACTGATGAATTTCATAGCGGACAGAATAGCCCTGTGCATAACAGCGGGTTTAAAGAAATGGCGGGTGAAGTGCGAATATAAACAGTTGTGCATTAAAAAAACATTGTGCGGGCAGACAGTTTTGTGCTTTTAATCCGCCACTTCTTAAACCCGCAAAACGTTAT
>CAXNGM010000126.1:0-6800 GCA_964201695.1 Bacteroidia bacterium
CCTCCAATTGCAGAAAGTGGAATCGCCGAATAAATAAGCAAACCTTGTCGCACAGAATGGAATGAAAAATACAGCAGTAAAAAAATGAGCAATAACGAAACAGGCACCATGATGCTAAGTCGCGCTTTTGCCGCATTTAGATTTTCGAATGCGCCACCATACGTTACAAAATAGCCGCTAGGAAGTTTCATTGATTTATCGGCTTTTTCCTGAAGTTCGTTTACGATGGATTGAACATCTCGCCCGCGAACATTAAAGCCCACAATAATTCTTCGTTTCGCATCTTCGCGTTGAATTTGATTTGGCCCATTTTTCAATTCCACTGTTGCAAGTTGAGATAATGGGATTTGCTGCCCCGAGGATGTTGGAACAAGCATGTTTCGGACGTCTTCAATATTCTTCCGTTGGTCACCTTTCAAACGAACAACTAAATCGAAGCGTTTTTCTCCTTCATAAACAAAGCCCGCCGACTGGCCTGCAAGCCCCATATTTACTACTTTGTTTATATCTTGAATTGACAATCCAAATTGGGCAATTGCAGCACGATTGTATTCAATCACAACTTGAGGAGCTCCTGTAATGGGTTCCACGTAAATGTTTTGTGCTCCTTCAACAGATCCCGATAATTCACCCAATTTTTTTGCATATGCAGCAAGTGTATCGATGTTTTCTCCAAATATTTTACACACTACATCTTGCTTTGCACCCGTCATCAATTCGTTGAAACGCATTTGAACTGGATATTGAAAACTGAAGGAAACACCAGGAAGATCGGCAAGGGCTTCGCTCATTTTTTCTGACAGTTCATTAAACGTCTCTGCCGATGTCCACTCGCTTCTGTCTTTCAATATGACCATCATATCGGCGGCATCCATCGGCATTGGATCGGTAGGAATTTCGCCGCTGCCAATTTTGGTTATTACTTTTATGACTTCTGGAAAACGATTTTTCAAAATTGCCGCTGCTTTCTTAGAATATTCAATCGAGGTCGATAAACTACTTCCCGTGAGTACGCGTGTTTCAACAGCAAAATCGCCTTCTTCCAGAGCAGGAATAAATTCTCCTCCCATATTGAGCAACAAGAAAACAGAGATGGTAAAGAGGATTAAAGCCCCCGAAATAATCATTTTAGGGAAATGTAAAACACGATCTAAGGCCGACTGGAAATGGCGTTCAAAAAAGATCATCATTCGATCCGAAAAATTTGGCTTATGGGTTACGTTTTTGCTCAATATCAAAGCGGAAATCATGGGAACATAAGTCAGCGAGAGAATAAATGCGCCCAATAAAGCAAAGGCAACCGTTTGTGCCATGGGCTTGAACATTTTACCTTCTATACCATGCAAAGTGAGGATAGGCAAATACACCACAAGAATGATTATTTGTCCAAAAACAGCGCTGTTCATCATGCGACTTGCAGCCTTTTTCACTTCGGTGTTCATTTCAACTTGCGTTCTTTTAAACAGATTCGCACTGATTTTCCCATGTGTTAATTGGTGCAAGGTTGCTTCAACAATAATGACGGCTCCGTCTACAATTAATCCAAAATCTAAAGCGCCAAAACTCATGAGATTGCCACTAACTCCGAATAGATTCATCATGATAATAGCAAACAACATGGCCAGTGGTATTACAGAAGCCACAATGAAACCGGCTCGAAAATTCCCTAAAAAAAGAATCAACACGAACAGTACGATAAGCGCCCCTTCCATTAAGTTCGTCTTAACTGTACCGATGGCATTATCTACCATTTTGGTTCGATCTAAAAAAGGTTCAATGACAACACCTTCGGGCAAGGATTTTTGAATTTGGGCAACGCGTTCTTTCACATTATCGATTACCTCACTGCTATTTGCACCTTTTAGCATCATGACAATGGCACCAGTAACTTCTCCATCATCAGTGTAACACATTGCCCCATATCGGGTGGCTGCACCTATTCGAACTTCGGCAACATCGCGAATGAGAAGTGGTGTTCCATTGTCCGTGTTTTGGATAAAGGTATTTTCTATATCCTTAATGCTTCCAACTAATCCTTCGCTTCGGATATATAAAACGGTGGGGCCTTTTTCGATGTATGCGCCTCCAGTATTTTGGTTATTCTTTTCGAGTGCATCAAAAACCTGGTTGATGGTAATGTTGTTTGCTTTGAGTTTATTAGGTTCAACTGCAATCTCGTATTGTTTTAAGTTGCCTCCAAAACTGCTAACATCAGCAACTCCTTTAACACCCAACAGTTGTCTACGCACAATCCAATCTTGAATCGTTCTTAGTTCGGTGGAGGAATATTTGGATTCGTACCCTTCTTTTGGGCGAACCACATATTGATAAATCTCGCCTAGACCAGTAGTAACGGGACCTAAAGAAATTGTTCCAACACCTTGGGGGATTTCATTCTGAACCTGCAAAAGCCGTTCGGCCACTTGCTGTCGTGCCCAATACACATCTACATTATCATCAAAAACAATCGTTACTACAGAAAGCCCGAATCGTGAAAAACTTCGGATTTCGTGCATTCCTGCAATATTACTATTCGCCAGTTCTATGGGAAATGTAACGAGGCGTTCGATATCGGTTGCGCCCAAGGACGGGGCAACTGTAATAACTTGAACTTGGTTGTCTGTAATATCGGGAACGGCGTCAATTGGCAACCGCGTTGCTTCGAAACTGCCATAAATTATAAGGGCAAGCACAAAAAGCCCGATAATAAGCTTGTTGTTTACTGAGAATTGAATGATTCTATTCAGCATTTCTCTAAATATAAAATGGGGTTGGATAAAACACGATTTGCCAATCTAAACATACAGATTTTGCAAAAATCGTCAATGGATTTTTAATGGGAGCTGATGGATTCAGCTTATTTGAGGTGGCTGAAAAATGGAATTGTAACATTCCTGCGTGTCTTGAATACTAAAAAGAACCGAGTGAACTGGATATTCGCTTGATAGTATAATGTTAAATTCAGTGCTTGGAATGATAGCCGTAAAAGTAAACGAGCAAGTATGCTGAAATGGCAATTTCCCGTCGGTTTCTTTGGAATGTTCGGAATTGGATGCGTAATGAAGAAATAAAAAGTCAGAAAATGAAATTTCTCCCGCCGATAAATCTTGATGTTCTTGAAAATGATCGATCAGATTCGCAATTTTTGGTAATTCATCCCAATCTGATCCTGGCATTAAACTTCCAGCAAAGAAATACACAGAAAGAAAAAGTGCTAAAAATTTCACGACGTAAATGTAAAGAATGATTTTACATCTTCTTCTTTTAAAAATGAAACTCGAAATCAATCCTAATTTGTGTTATTTTTCGCAATTGAAATTAAAAACACAAAAATGAACTGCCGATATATCGCAATTGTTTGCCTTTTCCTTTTTTCAGAAGTTAACGCGGCACCCGGAGATACGACTTCCATTAAAACACATGTTAATCAATTAATCAGAACAGATCCTGGCGCTGGATATACAGCTTATAAAAGTTGGGGTGTTTTTCCTGCACAAGGCAGCAACATTCATAAGGTGATGATGAAGTTGTCTTTTAAATGTCCCTCGGGCGAAAACTGTGGCGAGTGGGATTACCTCAACTATGTTTACTTGAGAAGAAAAGGTGGGGTAGATAGTACCGCTCTAAATTTAGAGTTGGCGCGCTTCATCACTCCTTATGGGAATTCCTTTTCGGCTGCATGGAAATCGGATTGGATGATTGATGTTACCGATTTCGAAGGTTTGTTGCGCGATTCTGTTGAAATTGAATACCAACATACAGGCTATGAAACCAATGTTGGGCGAGGATGGATTATAAATTTGGAGTTCGTGATTACTGAAGGAACACCCATTCGTCCTTTTAAAAAAATGCAAAACTTATGGCAAGGAAGCTACTCGTATGGCGATGTAAATAATCCAATTAACACCCTTTTGGGCACTCAAGAAATTACACTTGGCTCCGAAACCGAATCGCTTCGTATGCGCATTATGCAAAGTGGACACGGAGGAGAAGCCAACGAAGGTTGCGCAGAGTTTTGCCCGAAAACACGGACACTTTCCAGAAATGGGGCGGTTTTTTCTCAGAAATTGGTATGGAGAGATAACTGCGGATTAAATGCCGTTTATCCTCAAGGCGGAACGTGGGTGTACGATCGAGGAAATTGGTGTCCCGGCGATTTGGTTTATCCCGATGCGTATGATTTTACCGTGAGTCCGGCTTCTGTTCAATCGTTCGGAATGACCATGCCCAATTTTGTTGCAGCATCTTACGCAAACTATGTCGTTCGTGCTTATGCTTTGGAATACGGAGCGCCGTCTTTTCAAACCGATGCATCTATTGAGGACATTCTTGCACCAAGCGATCGCTATTCGTACCGACGGTTTAATCCAATTTGTGGTAATCCACAGGTTATTCTTAGAAACAATGGCCGCAATGCCCTTGCCTCGGCTGTGATTGAATACGGTCCGGCAGGTGGAATAAAAAATAGCTTCACTTGGAATGGAAATTTAGGCTTCATGGCTTCGGAAGAGGTTTTCCTTCCTTCCAATGTAGTTTGGGGAGTGTCTTCGGGAGTTTTTGAAGTGGCGGTGATTTCTGCCAATGGACAGGCAGACGATTATTCATTCAATAATATGATGCGCTCGAACTTTACAACTCCTTATGTTGCTCCAGAAAGATTGGTTGTAGAGTTTTATACAAATAATTCACCGCAAGAAAATTATTGGACCATTCAAGATATTTCAGGGAACATTTTATACCAACGTTCGGGTGCTTCAGCTCTTACAAACTATAAAGATACCGTTGACTTGCCCGTTGGTTGCTACAAATTTATCATGGAAGATTTAGGGAAAGATGGCTTGAGTTGGTGGGCCAATCCCAATGCAGGTAATGGATTTGTTCGTTTACGAAAAGCCGATACAGGTGGGATGTTAAAGATTTTCAATGCTGATTTCGGAACGCGTGTTGAATTTCCATTTACAACAGGAAGTGCATTAGGAATTGAAAATCAGATGGAGTTTAATTCCGATGTTCGAATTTATCCAAATCCATCGCAAGGAAAAAGTCAGTTAAGCATCACCCTTGAAAAGCCGATGGATGTTCACATTGAGATATTGAATTCCCTGGGACAAGTTGTTTCTGCCTCAAACCCTGGCAAAGGGGAAGTAATTACTCTCGATTTACCTGTGGTTTCTGTTGGAATTTATTTCGTTAAAGTACAAACAGGAGCTTCGTCCAAAACTATTCGTTGGATTGTAACCCAATAAATATTAGAACTTTAACTTCATAAGCAAGAGGATATTTCGACCTGCTTGTGCGAAGTAATAGTTGTAATCGTAACGCTGTCCACCATAAATTGCTGGGTAGGTTGCACCGTTGGGACTGTATTTTACATCCAAGATATTGTTTACAGAAAGAGCGAATTCGATTCCTGGGGCCTTGCTAAATTCCGGATTCCAATTAATGCGTATTGCTTGCGTAGTAAATGCATCGAGCTTACGAAGATCCGATTGCGTGTTATCTAAGTATTGCTTTCCAACATATTTACTAATCAAGGAGAAGCGAAGATTTTTAATGGGTTCATAAGCGAAGGTTGATGCACCAACCATATTGGGAGAAAACGAGATGTCGGTGTTTGAATAGTTGTTGATTTGCTGCTCAAACGTATCGTCAATGCTGATGTATTCGGTAAAATTCTTGATTTTATTTTGACTCAATGAAACATTTCCTTGCCATGATATCTTTTTGGTTAAGGTCCACGATGCCTCCAACTCAATTCCAGCTCGATAACTTTCCGGAGTATTGATGCGGCTTGCGGCTCCAACATCGTTTAATGCACCTGTCAATACCAATTGGTTTTTATACTGCATATAATATCCGGTAAGTCCAAGTAAGAATGACTTTCCTTTGAATCGATAACCCAATTCGAGATCTTGCAAATGTTCCGGCAATGGGCGACTCAATGCGGATGAATTGGTGTAATCGTCGCGAACAGGCTCTCTGTTTCCAATTGAAAATGAGCTAAACAATCTGTTTTTACTATTCAAATCCCAAGTTAAACCCAATTTAGGATTGATGAAATTCAATGTTACCTCTTGTTGTACATTATTAAAAAACTCGTTATATCCTAAAAACGAATATTGAATTGTACGGTATTGAAAATCAGCAAATAAATCAAGTCCTGAAATAATTTCGATGTTTGCTTTAGTGTAAATATTGAAATCTGTTTTTGAGGCGGTATCTTGATAATATCGATAGTTGATCGGGAATGCAGCTGCATATTCGGCCCAATTAATTTCACCAAAATGTTGTCCTGAATAACGATTCCATCCTCCTCCAAACACAAGGTTTATGCGACTACTTGGTGAAAACGTTGCAGAAAAAACGGTCCCGTAAAACCGATTATCAAGCCAACGTCTGCGAACCAACGATGTATTTGAAATCGTATCAGCAGGAACAAGAATCGTATCTGAATCAATTACCAGCGGCTTTTCTCCAAAATACAAATCGCCCATGCCGTAAAGACCGATGGATTGGTCTTGCATGTATTCTTCATAATAGCCAAACCCTTTTGTGTAATGAAGCGCGGCATTCAAAAGCAGGTTCTTTCCCGCTTGATGATTTATAAAAAATTGATAATGGTCTTGCTGGTAATTGTCGGTTTGGTTGTCATAAAAAACTTCTTTCCCTTCTTCGTTGTAATAGCTTCCAGCAGGATTGTAGGTTGGATTTGTTTCCAATGAGTCTTGAGGAACACCATACCAAGCCTGACCGGTTTTCTCTTTTCCCGAAAAAACATTTGCCCTAAATGTCGATTTCCC
>CAXNGM010000127.1:0-6771 GCA_964201695.1 Bacteroidia bacterium
CGTTGCATTATTTCTTCTGCAACATCGGACATATTGGTTACAGCAAATTTAAATACTGACTTGCCTTCTTGGTATACAAAATGTTCGCGTGCGTCAACAGTAGCATGACTTGCAGGTTTTACAGATCCTCCTGCTTTTTGATGAAGAAACTCGCATCCAGCTCCGTCCGATTTTAGCACCGAATCCATCATGCCTAACTCTTCGTGTGTTGGTTCTAACAATACAGCGCCACAACCATCACCGAATATGATGCAAGTTGCGCGATCCGTATAATCAACAATAGAAGACATTTTATCGCCACCAACCACAAGAATTTTCTTGTAAGCACCCGATTCAATTAATCGAGCTCCGGTTGTGAGTCCGTAAATAAAACCACTACATGCTGCACCCAAATCAAAGCCCCAGGCATTTTTCATTCCCATCTTATTCGAAAGAATGTTTGCTGAAGCAGGAAAAACCAAATCTGGTGTTACTGTGCAAAAAATAACAACATCAATATCTTCGGGCTTTGTATTGGTTTTAGCGAAAAGTCCTTTGACAGCTTCGACAGCCATATCGGAAACGCCCAAACCTTCTCCCTTTTGAATATGACGTTCAGAAATTCCCGTTCGAGTTAGAATCCATTCATCGGTTGTATCTACCATTTGCTCTAATTCTTTATTTGAAAGAATATAGTCTGGAACATATCCATGAACGCCGGTTATGGCTGCGCGAATTTTAGTCATGTTGAAGAATCGCTTTTATTTTTTCTGTTTGTCTAAATGAACAACTTCTTGTGCTTCAATAAACGATGGTACGTCACCAATCAAAACAAGCCGGCAGGATGTATAAATTACATCAACAGCCAGCAAAGCTCCGCATAAGGCAGCTTGAGGAGTAAAATCTCCTCCCATGATATCGAGGCCGATGCGCATGGAATTTCCCCGTTCAGCCGATAGACCTCAGGTTAATTAAGCGTTCGTTTTCGCTTCTACTACAAGTTTCCCTTTGTAATAAAGGGCTCCATCTACAAAGTATGCGCGATGAAACAAGTGAATTGTTCCAGTTGTTGAACACTTCGCCAACGTAGGCAATTCTGCCTTGTAATGTGTTCTGCGTTTATCGCGGCGGGTCTTCGAAATTTTCCGTTTCGGGTGTGCCATGGGTTGTTATATAATCGTTTTGAAAAAAAAATACTTATTCTTTATCTTTATTGAGGCCTCGTAATTTATCCCAACGTGGGTCAATTGGTTCTTCCTCTTGTTCTTCGGGCATTTCATCTACCAAAATGTTTTCAAGCCTATCAAGTACCGATTGATCACACATTGTGCTATCATTCGAAACTTCACAAGGCACTACACGCAATGGAAGCGAAAGTCCTATTTCTTCATATAAATGCTGAGAGATGTTATACTCGTATTCACCGCGAGGTAAAATCACCAATTCGTCATTATCGGCATCCCCTTCTCCAATTTTTAAAATCAATAAAGATTTTCCTTCCACCGGATAGGGATTTACTGCAGCACATCGGTCGCACATTACTTGTACAAATCCTTTGAAACTGAAGTTGAGTGTAATCAGATTGGTTTGCTTATCTAAAACCAAATCAACCTGAATGTCTCCACCATCTACAAGAGCATTTTCAAATTCCTTAAAGAACGCATCCTTGATTTCGTAATGAAAATCATGGATATCCTCACTTAAACCGGAGAACTGGACATTGAATTGACGTAGATAATCCAAATCAGGGTTTTTTTAGGGAGGGCAAAGATAAGAGAAATTTTGTTTTGACAATTGGAATTATTACAATTCAATGTCTTTAATACAAAAATTCGTGGTTAATGATATTAAATTTCTTCCGCAACCACTTCCTTTACACCAGGTACCATGCGGACAAGCAAGTTTTCAATACCCGATTTCAATGTTACTTTTGAAGATGGACACCCCGAACATGAGCCCTGTAGCGCAACTGTTACAATCCCATCGTTAAATGAACGGAAGGTAATAGCGCCGCCATCTTGCTCCACTGCTGGACGAATGTATTCTTCCAAAATTCCGATTATGGCTTCTTCAGTACTTCCTTCAATTATGGGAACAGAATTATTCTCAATTACCGGAGTTGCATTTATAGGATAGCTTTCGATAACGGGCAATCCTTTGGTAAAATAATCAGTTAAAAATTCACGAACCGGTGAAGTGAGTCGTGTCCATTCCTGTGAATCTGTTTTAGTAATGGAAACAAAATTATTGCTAAAGAAAAGCGATTTCACATAACCACCTTTGAATAGTTCTTGGGCCAATGGAGCGCCTTCGCAATCTTCTTCCCGCAAATATTCTACACCTTTATTGGGTTCAATTATCAAGCGATTAGCCACAAACTTCATGGTGCTTGGATTGGGAGTAGATTCAGCGTAAACAGTGGTTGGAGTAAATGCCATGGTCGATTTTTCTTTTGCAAATGTACGTGTAATTCAACTGAACAACTCTATCTCATTATTACATTCATTAATGAGTGTACATTTTGAAAATGTAATTGATGTAAGGGATTTTAAAACGAGTTACACTATATATTATCATCCCATCTTATTGAATTCAATCATTAACGATCCTCATTTTTGCCCCAAACAAACATTACATCTGTAAGGTTTTTGCAATCCAGTCAAATTTACTTTCATTGGAAATTATTTTAAAGTATTGATATTGAGATGTATGAATTATAGATGCTCCTGTATTGTCAAATTATTTCATGTAAGAATGAAACCCTTTTTTCAAAATTGGGTAAAGACAATCAAACAATCTAACCTTTTACATTATGAAAATTAACAAACTCCAACTCCTAATCCTTTTGCTAAGCTTTTCAGCAGGATTAAATGCACAAAACAAAAATGCTAATGCGGGACAAATGGTTACCATTTGCCATCAAACCGGAAACGGCGGTTCTCAAACCATTACAGTTAATATTAATGCTCTTCAAGCACACTTAGATCATGGCGATGTTTTAGGAGCTTGCGTTATTGCAAAGCAACCAACAGAAACAACTTCTTCTGATAATGACGATTCAAATGATGATAGTGAAGAAAACGATGAAGAAAATTCTTCAAACGATGATGGAGAAGAAAACGATAACGATGATGATTCAAACGATGATGGTGAGGAAAATGATAACGATAATGATTCAGACGATGATGGTGAAGAAAATGATAACGATGATGATTCAGACGATGATGGTGAAGAAAATGATAATGACGATGATTCAAACGATGACGGAGAAGAAAATGATAATGACGATGATTCAAACGATGAAGGTGAAGAAAACGATAATGACAATGATTCAAACGATGACGGTGAAGAAAATGATAACGATGATGATTCAAACGATGATGGAGAAGATGATGATCAAGCTGAAGGAAACGATGATGGTGAAGATGATGATGACACCATTACTCCTCCCGAACTTCCAAGTCCAGCTCCAGGTTGCAACGCAGTTGAAGTAATGAGCTACATCCCAGGAACAACTAACGATTTATTAACTCCAATATCTCCTGCTCGTCAAATTTTAACGAACGTTTTAGGTTCTCCTCAAGAAAGTGATGTTGCAACTCCAGCTTCTGCTTACAATTTCGTGGCACTTGGTTTTGGTGGTCAAATCACGTTGAAATTTGCTAATCCAATCCACAATGGTGCAGGTGATGATTTATATGTAGTAGAAACTACGTTCGGTTCAAATTCAGAAAACTGTTCACGTTACCCAGAAAAAATCCGCGCTTTCGCATCTCAAGACAATTGCAACTGGGTTTATCTTGGTGAAGGTTGTCAAAATTCATACTTCGATCTTCAAGGTTTAGCTTGGGCGCAGTATGTAAAACTAATCGACATGAGCAACATCACTGCAAACTTTGGTGGAATGGCTGATGGTTATGACTTAGACGGAATTGTTTGTTTGAATGGAGAAGAAGCAAATCCTACACTTTCAACTGCAAGTGCTGATTACGCAACTGAAGCAATCGATTATCTACCAGGTACAATGAAAAACGGTGGTGCAATTTCTGCAGCACGCAGCATCAAAGAAAATGCAGTTGGCGCTCCTCAAAACACAGATGTTGTGAACTTTGTAGCTCTTGGTTTTGGTGGAAAAATTACCTTGAAGTTCGCTTATGTAGTGTTCGATAAAACAGGCGATGATTTGATGTTGGTTGAAACATCTTTCGGCAACCCATCTTGCAATAACTATCCCGAAACTGCACGTTTGGAAGTTTCTTTAGATAACATCAACTGGATTACGCTTACTGAATCTTATTGCTTAGATCAAGCAATCGATATCGCTGGTTCAGGTGCTACAATGTTCCATTACCTTCGTATTTCTGATGCTTCTCAAATGAGTAGCTCACGTTTCCCAGGAACAGCCGATGGATTTGATGTTGATGGTGTAATTGTTACACAACCAGGTTGTACTTCAACTCCAGCTGCTCGTTTAGCTGCTGAACTTGGAAACGACAACACACAAATCGCTGACGAAGTTGCTGAAGTTAGTGTGTTCCCAAATCCATTCACTGAAACACAAAACATCAAACTAAGCACAAGTAACACAGACGAAACATTCGAAGTGTCTATCATTAACACACTAGGACAAGTAGTTTCTCACGAAGTGATTGAAGTTGCTAGCTCTAGCACAGTAAATCATACGCTTCCGGTTGCGGCACTTGCTAAAGGTTCTTACCTAATCAGCATCCGCTCAGCTAACACAAACAATGTTGTTCGCACGGTAAAGCTTTAATAATTAGATTGTTTAAAAGAATCTCTGACGGTTAGCCGGCAGGGATTTTTTTTGTTTGGGCCTGCCCCAAAATCATTTGCTACGCTGCATTCATTTTGGGTCGCGCTTTTGTTACAAGGCCTTGCAGGCGCTTTTCACGTCAATCGCTCAGGCGAAATCTCGTTGTTAAATAATTTGTTTGATTAAAATTGGTTTTCCCTGAAACATAATACTATCTCCAGCTTTCATTCCTTTTAACGATTGCCCAATTGGAGATACCATCGAAATAACTGCAACTTTTGCATTATCCACATGCACAAATCCCAAAGCGGTGGAAAAGAAAAACCAACCCAAGCTCGTTTCTGCCAATGCGCCTGTTTGGATCTTAGAAAATTGAGCATCTGGTAAAATGCGTTCGAGCTCCTCTTTTTGACGAATCGCCTCAGCCATTCTTCGCCCATTCATTTCGCGTTCTTGTTGCAGAATTTCACGCGAAGTTTCATGCTTATCGCCCATACTGCTTTTGGTATCGTTAGCAGCAGACTCTTGGGCAGATCTTTCGGTTACTTCGAACTCGTTCAATTTATCCAAAATGAGTTGATAACTTGTTTGAATCACTTTTTGTTTGAATAATAGGAGTATTTCGCGATCCATTTCTAATTTATTTACTTGAATAATTGGAATTTAGAAAAATACATTTAAATTCACATTCCAAATTCAAACGCAATGTATTTAAAACATCTACTCAGCGCCTTCATGGCAATCATTTGTTTTCAGGCATTTTCTCAAACGCCTTATGGAGTTTATCAAATTCCATTTCAAACAGTCAGTCCCGAACAAGCAACCACACTTGTTTTAGGTGATGATGTAATGTCTGGTATGGTTCCCATTGGATTTTCCTTCAGTTTCTTTGGAGCTGAATATGATTCGTTGAGTGTTTCATCGAACGGGTATGTTACGTTTAATCAAACTACAGCGGGCGAAATGTCCTCTTTTGCAGTTTCTGCAAGTATTCCTGATGCAACAGCCCCTCTAAATGCAATCATGCTTTCATGGTTTGATTTGGATCCCTATTCAATTGGAACTATTAGCTATGGTGTTTTGGGCGAAGCGCCCAACCGCGTTTTTATAGTTCAATACAGTCAGGTACCTTTATTTGCTTGTAGTCAAGATTTATATACAGGACAACTTCAGCTTTTCGAAGGGACGAATAATATTGAAGTTCATATAACTTCAAAACCGCTTTGCACTAATGGAGGTGCAAGTGGTTGGCAGAATAATGCCATCGAAGGAATTCAGAATGCAAGTTTTACAGAGGCGTATACTGTTCCAGGTAGAAATAATTCAGGCCCTTGGCAAGCGTATAATGATGCTTGGCGATTCGATCCTGATACAACATCTCAGCCCGTTTGCATCATGTCAGGAAGTGTTGTGGCCGATTTTAATGGAAACTGTATTTTAGATGGAGCCGATTTTAACATTCCCGGTCAAGTAATCATTCGTGATAATGGATTGGCATATTCAGCTACCAACAATCAAGGTGCATATTCTTTTGAAGCAGATACTGGATATTATCAAATTGCATTCAATGGCCTTCAGTCGAATCTGCCTTTTGCTGATATAGTTTGTCCGGATGGAGCTTCATATGAGGTCAATTTCGAAACAGCAGGTTCTATCAATGACCAATTGAATTTCTTTGTTCATCCTGATTCCGCTTGCGCCGATCCACGAATAAATATGACGCCTCTTGGGCCACTTCAGCGATGCGCAGGTAATGAGAATCATCAAGTTATTTCAGTAAGTAACCATGGTTTGATGCCGATTACTGGATATACAGTTACGCTAAACATCCCAGACTCACTTTCAATCATTAATACAGTGCCTGAATTTACTAGTCAAACAGGTAATGCTTTTACATGGATCTTCACTGATACGTTGGTTTACGGGGAATTTACAACCATTCACCTTTATGATTCATTGAGTTGTTATGCAACCGATTTAACATCAAAATGCTTTCAAGCAAGTATCGAAAGTATGAG
>CAXNGM010000128.1:0-6732 GCA_964201695.1 Bacteroidia bacterium
ATAATCGTGTTTGTGCGTATTTCAACAATGCTGAAGTTTATGTTCGCGATAGTTACGCATGTGCAGACCCTGAATTTCAGTTAAATATTCGTGTTGTAACTGAATTACCTTGGTCAAATTTATT
The DNA here is from genome assembly GCA_964201695.1 of Bacteroidia bacterium. Taxonomy (GTDB): domain Bacteria; phylum Bacteroidota; class Bacteroidia; order M30B66; family M30B66; genus CALQRR01. The sequence goes on from CAXNGM010000128.1 coordinate 125, forward strand.
TGCAAATAACTTGTTTCTTCGTCCATATACGGATGCGTTAGAATCATTTGTTCCAGAATGGCACATCATTAATGCCCCTGGATTTAAAGCAGATCCAAGTATTGATGGCACACGCCAGCATAATTTCAGCATTATTAATTTCAGCAAGAAAATCATATTAATTGGAGGTTCTGGGTATACCGGAGAAATTAAAAAAGGCATTTTTTCAGTTTTAAATTATATTCTTCCTCATGAAAAGAATGTGCTATCGATGCATTGTTCTGCAAATGTTGGTAAGGATGGAGACACAGCAGTGTTTTTCGGATTAAGTGGGACAGGAAAAACTACTCTTTCGGCTGATCCAGATCGCCGACTTATTGGTGATGATGAACATGGCTGGTCTGAAAATTCAGTGTTTAACTTTGAAGGAGGATGTTATGCGAAATGCATCGACTTATCTGCTGAAAAGGAACCACAAATTTTCAATGCGATTCGCTTTGGTGCATTACTAGAAAACACCAACTATTTTGAAGGTACGCGAAATGTCGATTATAGCAATATCAATAAAACAGAAAACACCCGCGTTGCTTATCCAATTGAACTGATTGATAATATTATGCAACCTTCAATTGGAGATATTCCAAAAAATATTTTCTTTTTAACTGCAGATGCTTTTGGTGTATTACCTCCAATTTCTAAACTCAGTCCAGCGCAAGCTATGTATCATTTCATTTCAGGATACACTGCAAAAGTAGCTGGAACTGAAGTGGGAATTACCGAACCTCAAGTTACTTTTTCGGCTTGTTTCGGAAAGGCTTTCCTTCCACTCCACCCTACTCGTTACGCAGAACTTTTGGGCAAGAAATTGAAAGATAGCAATGTAAATGTGTGGCTTATTAATACAGGATGGTGTGGCGGCCCTTATGGGATTGGCTCTCGTATTAAATTGAAATATACACGTGCCATGATTTCGGCGGCATTACGCGGCGAACTTGATCAGGTAGAATACATCGAAACTCCTTATTTTAAACTGAAAACTCCTGTAACTTGTCCTGAAGTTCCTTCAGAGCTATTATTCCCGCGCAATGCTTGGGATGATAAAGAAAAGTTTGATCAGAAAGCAGTTGAATTGGCAGAGAAGTTCGTTAAGAATTTCTCACAATATGCTGATTTTGCAAGCAGCGAAATATTGGCTGCAGCCCCCAAAATAGCAACAACCGCATAAAAAGAAAGCCACGTTTTAAAGTAAAAACGGGGCTTTCTTTTGTAATGAATTTGGGATTCTAAACCGATTGCATTTGGTTAGCATTTATTGTTTCTCCATGCAGAATTGCTGCTTGTATAAAACTCACAAATAATGGATGCGGCTTATCTACTGTGCTTTTATATTCGGGATGAAATTGAACTCCAATAAACCAAGGGTGATTTTGGATTTCAACAATTTCAACAAGTCCCTTTTCATCATTCACTCCAGATAAGTTCATACCTGATTGCTCGAATATTTCTCTGAAGTTATTGTTGAATTCATAGCGATGACGATGACGCTCGGAAATGGTTTTCTGTCCATAAATTGAAAGCGCTTTCGAACCCTCTTTTAATTGACATTCGTAAGCTCCCAAACGCATAGTTCCTCCACGATTGGTCACTTTTTTCTGACCATCTTGAAGATGAATAACAGGATTAGTTGTCTTAGGTGCCATTTCGGTTGAATGCGCATCTTTTAATCCAATTACATTCCGTGCATATTCAATAACAGCGCATTGCATTCCCAAACAAATACCTATAAATGGAATGTTGTTTTCTCTTGCAAATCTAATTGTATCAATTTTTCCTTCTATGCCTCGTTCACCAAAACCAGGCGCAACTAAAATTCCACTTAAAACGGAAAGTTTCGAGGCAACATTATCACTATTAATTTCTTCTGAGTGAATCCAATGGACAATTACTTCACAATCGTTGGCAACACCTGCATGAATAAACGATTCCGCAATTGATTTATATGCATCTTTTAGTTCGATGTATTTACCAATTATTCCAACATGAATTTGCTTAGTAGGATTTCGAAGCGTGTGTAAAAATTCCTTCCATTTGCTTAAATCGGGTTCCTGCAAACTTGGAATGCCCATTTTACTTAAAACGACTAAATCCAATTCTTCCTTTTCCATTAGCAAAGGAACATCATAAATAGAACCCGCATCACGCGCTTCAATTACTGCATTTTCGCTCACATTGCAGAAAAGCCCGATCTTCTTTTTGAGCTCTTTTCCAAGTTCGTGTTCAGTTCTACAAACTAAAATATCGGGCTGAACACCTTGCTCTAAAAACATTTTAACCGAATGTTGAGTCGGCTTCGTTTTTAATTCGCCAGCTGCTGCAAGAAAAGGAATAAGTGTAAGATGAATAACCAAACACCCAGTATGCCCCATTTCCAATTTTAACTGACGAATGGCCTCGATATATGGTAATGATTCTATATCGCCAACGGTTCCTCCAATCTCGGTAATAATGAAATCGAATTTCCCTGATTCACTAAGTAACATAAACCGACGTTTAATTTCATCGGTAATGTGTGGTATAATCTGAACCGTTTTGCCTTGATAATCGCCACGACGTTCCTTCTCAATGACTGTTTTATAAATCCAACCCGTTGTGACATTGTTCGCTTGCGAAGTTTGCACATTAAGGAAGCGCTCGTAATGACCCAAATCCAAATCGGTTTCTGCGCCATCTTCCGTTACGTAACATTCACCATGCTCGTAGGGATTCAGAGTGCCGGGATCTACATTGATGTAGGGATCAAATTTTTGAATAGTCACGGAATAGCCACGCGCCTGAAGCAATTTTGCAAGTGAGGCGGAAATTATCCCTTTTCCAAGGGAGGAGGCTACCCCTCCGGTGACAAAAATATATTTTGCAGGAGAGGACATCGGAATGTTGAAAGAGTTTGGCAAAACTAAGCATTTTTGCAGGCTTAGAAAAAGAAATACTCAGTAAAATCTGTAAAAATGCTACTCAACCTAAAAAATCAATGTTAAGAACATTGGCTTAAACTAGTGTGATGCGGAGTTGACCTGTGGAAATCTTCTAAACCAACTTTTAATTTTCATCTCCATAACACCTAAAATCGCTTCACGGAAAATCTTACCAGACATTTTGGAAACCCCTTCTGTTCTATCGTGAAAGATAATGGGAACTTCTTTGATTGCAAATCCACATTTCCAAGCGGTAAACTTCATCTCAATTTGAAATGCGTAGCCCATGAATTTGATCTTATCCAGCTCAATGGTTTCAAGCACAATACGACGATAACATTTGAATCCCGCTGTAGTGTCTCTCACCTTCATACCGGTAATTTGGCGAACGTAGGCAGAAGCATAATATGACATCAACACGCGTTTCATTGGCCAATTAACCACATTTACACCATTAATATAGCGGGAACCGATGGCTAAATCGGCACCCTCTTGATGGCAGGCTGTATATAAACGAACCAAATCATCTGGATTGTGAGAGAAGTCGCAATCCATTTCAAAAATGTATGCATACTCTCTTTTCAATGCCCAACGAAAACCATGAATATACGCTGTACCTAATCCCAATTTCCCTTTGCGTTCTTCAATGAAAAGTCGACCATCGAATTCTGAAATCAAACCATGAATAATACTTGCTGTTCCATCGGGGGAACCATCATCGATAATGAGCAAGTGAAAGCCCTTGTCTAGGGACATAACTTTCCGAATCATACGTTCAACGTTTTCACGTTCGTTGTATGTAGGAATAATAACGAGACTATCGGAGCTAATGGAATTCAAAACTTTGTTAAATTAGGATGAAAATTCCATGCAATAAGGAATGCACGTAATCTAATCGAAATGCCTAAACGCTGTCAAATGTAAAACAAAATTGGAATTTCTCAAATACAACTGTAAGACCGCGTTTAGTTTAAGTGCTATCGTATTAGCTGCCAATTTTTCATTATTCGACCTTTCCAGTTTTTATTTAACCTTCAGTTCAACTATTTTTTTCCAAGGATGAACTAAAATTCCATTGCTTCTTTCTTGCTGTTGCTTTCCTCCATAAATAAGGATTCTTTGCTGAACATTGGAATGTATTTTTGAAAAGTAATCGAGTCCTGAGAAAAAGTCCTGAGAGATTGTTTCACCTGATTTCAACTCGTATGCGGTTAAAATTCCTGCATCATCTGTCAAAACATCAATTTCATTTCCCGTTTTATCGCGCCAAAAATAGAGATTATCGGCTGCGCCCGTGTTTAGCCTTTCCTTGAGCAATTCGGAAATAATTAGATTCTCGAAAAGTGCTCCTTTCGCAGGATGAGTTACAATTTGTTGTGAATTTTTAATTCCTAATAATGAACACGCTACTCCGGTATCATAGAAATACAATTTGGGCGATTTAATTAAACGCTTATTAAAGTTCCCGAAATAAGGTCTCAAGAAATAAATAATGTAACTGCTTTGTAAAATACTTAGCCAAGCAGCAACCGTTTTTTGATCGATGCCGCAATCGTTAGAAAACGAAGTGAGATTAAGTAATTGACCCGTTCTACCTGCACACAATCGAAGCAATTTTGTGAATTGAGAAAGATTACCAATGTTTTTAAATTGTCGAACATCTCGTTCTATATAAGTACTGATATAACTGGCATACCAATCTTCTGCATTCACTTTCTTCGCCAAAACTTCTGGATATGAACCCTGCAGAATATGCCAATGGTAATCCGCTTTTAATTTTTTACTAGCATTTAATTCGGCCAATGAAAGAGGCAATAATTGAAGGTAAGCGATTCTTCCCGACAATGTTTGCGTTATATTTTCTTGGAGGAGAAAGTTATTGGATCCTGTGAGAATAAATAATCCTTTCTTCTTCGTTTCATCCAGAATCTGCTGTAAATATGAAAACAAATGAGGCGCCCTTTGAATTTCATCTAAAATAGCACCGTCTTTAAATTGACCTAAAAAACCTCGGGGGTCAGTTTTTGCAAATTCTAATATATCTGGATTCTCCAAAGAAACATAGGGCTTCTTTGGAAACGTTGTTCTACACAAGGTAGTTTTTCCACTTTGCCTCGGGCCAACAACCGCCACCGAGCGAAATGTTTTTGAGAGTTTGATTAATCTCTTTTTTGCAATACGCTGTACCATAATGCAAATGTAAAAATAAAATGGACAAATCCGGAATTGAATTCCGTATTTGTCCATTTTGGAATTTAGGAAATGGTGTTAAAAATGAATGGAATTGGGTTTGTTTATCTTGAAATTTCCATTACTCCGAATTGAGATTCTATGGAAAATTTACCTATGACTGGACCATTAAGAAATGGAATGCTTAAAATTCTTCACCGTATCCACAAAAACCTTGACTGATTCTGGATTGGTGTCGGGATATAATCCATGGCCCAAATTGGCAATGTGTCGGTTAGGACCGAATGCCTTCAACATTTCCTCTGTTGCATTCCGAATTGTATCATGCGAACTATAGAGCAGACATGGATCCATGTTGCCTTGAAGAGTTTTATCGGGGCCGATGAGAGCTCTAGATTCGGCAATGTCCATGTTCCAATCCAGCCCGATAGTTTGACACGATAATTTGCTCATTTGTTGTCTTGCGAAAAAAGCTCCTTTGGCAAAAACGGTAACGGGTACTTCCGGAATTTCATCACAGATTCGGCTGATGTATGGCAGTGAAAATTCTTCGTATTGTTCGGGAGATAAAATGCCTGCCCAAGAATCGAAAATCTGAATAAGATCTGCTCCTGCTTGAACCTGAGCTTTTAAATAGGCAATGGTGCTTGTTGTAATCATTTCGAGCAAGCGATGCGAAAAAGCAGGTTCTGTGTAAAGCATTTTACGCGCAACAGAGAATGTTTTAGAACCAGAACCCTCGGTCATGTATGCGAAAATAGTCCAAGGAGCGCCGGCAAATCCAATCAAAGGAACACGTCCGTTTAATTCGCGTTTGGTTATACGAATGGCATCAAGAACGAAAGCCAAATCGGTTTCAGGATCGGCAATATGCAATGATTTAAAATCGGATTCGGTTCGGATTGTTTGTTCGAACCAAGGTCCTTTCTGCTCAATCATTTGATACGGGCAACCCATTGCTTGTGGAATAACCAGGATATCGGAGAAAATAATTGCTGCATCAACACCCAAAATATCAACGGGCTGAATGGTCACTTCGGCAGCCAATTCGGGAGTTTCTACTAGCTCAATAAAACCACTCACACGTGCACGAACTTCTCTGTATTCGGGTAAAATTCGTCCTGCTTGACGCATTAACCAAACCGGAGTTCTTTCCGTTTTTTCGCCGCGTGCCGCTCGAAGTAAAAGGTCGTTTTTTAATAACATGCGTGTTCGTAATTGAATATTTTAATAAAAAGTGTGGATATCAAGAATGGAGTTCATTTAAAAAACAGCGATCAATCCATTCGCGAATTGCACCATCGCCACCGCGCGAAGAAAGCACCATGTTTACTTCTTTCTTAACGGCATTGAGCGCATCGGCAGGACATGCAGAAAACCCAACGACACGAATGATGGGAAGGTCGTTGATGTCATCGCCAATAAATGCAATTTGAGAGAAACTTAAGTTTAATTCATTGCACCATT
>CAXNGM010000129.1:0-6613 GCA_964201695.1 Bacteroidia bacterium
TTTTTAAGGAGAATGAATCGATTACTATGCAAGAATAACAATAACATCGATAGCTTTATCTAATGGAGAGAATCGTAATATGACATTGCTAAATTGAAAACAATACTGCTTACTTTCCTCTGTTTTTTTGCGGTAACTTTACAATCGCAAACCGATTTTTACGATCAGTTAAAAACAGACTACGACCGCTTTCGCAAAGAAGAGAAACACGACAGTGCATTGGTTGTTGCCAAGCAAATGAATGATTGGTCATTGAAAAACGAAACGGACACTAGTTTGAGGTATGCGGTAAGTTTTAGGTATGTGGGGAATTGTTACAGTTCTTTAAATGGAATAGATTCTGCCATGTATTACTATAACTTATCATTAATTCAACTTAAAAAACAAGGAAGGGAAAGAAGTCCAGATGCTGCTAGTTGTTATCATAAAATCGGAAGTATTTATTACGAGCTTAAAGATTACCCAAAAACTGACTCTCTCTGGACTAAGGTTATTGACTTGCGTCGAGAATTTGATGATAAAAGCGACGATTTTAGGAATGCCCTTAATAATTTGGCCACGTTATATATTGATTGGGGTCGATATAATTTTGCAGAAAAATATATGCTCGAATTACTTGAAAGTACAAAGTTGAAATATGGAGAAGATAGTCCTGAATATGCAAATAGATTGAATCAATTAGCCGTTTTACATAGAGATAATAAAAACTATCAACAAGCATACAGCGTGTTTATTGATGTGCTAAAAATAAGAGAAAATGTTTTGAAGCAAAAACATGCCGACATTGGTGCCACATATGATAATCTAGGTTTCTGCCAAACCGAATTGGGAAACTATTTGGAAGCTATTGAGTATTTCGACCTTGAAGTCAGAAATATCGAATATAATTATGGGGGGAATAGTTTTCAGTTAATCAATGTGTTAAACAATTTAGCTATCTGTTATAATTTTATAGGTAATTATAAAAAATCGTTAGAACTGCGAACACAGGCTTCCGAAATAATGAAGATTATCAAAAATGATGAAAGTGTCGACTTTGCAATTAGCTTGGAGACTATTACAGATTTGAATTTTAAAATGAACGATTATAAATTAGCAGAATTAAATATTTCAAAAGCATTAAATATTTATTCTATTAAGATTGGTGAAAATAGTCTTGAATTTGCTAATAGTTTAATTACTCTTGGTTTTATAAATTCAGCACTAGGCAACAACAAACAAGCTAAAGAATATTATTTTAAGGCGCACGAAATCATTAAAAATCACAAAGATACTTCGAACTCTTATTATAAAAATTATTACTCAAGATCTTTGGCTAGCTTAGGTAGTATTTATGAGCAAAGTGGCGAACCTCGGAGTGCTATTAAATATTACAAGGAGTATATAAATTATTTAGCTCAAATTCCAGGAAAAGATAGTATCAATTTCGCACTTGGATATGGATTTAATAATCTTGGATCGAATTATCAGGATATGGCAGATTATAAGAATGCAGAAATTTATTATTTAAAAGCTTTGAATACAAAAACCTCGCTGCTGGGAGATAAACACCCTTCTGTGGCTATTTCTTTATCGTCTCTTGGTGGTTTATATATATTGATGGCAAACTATCAATTAGCTGAACAATTTCTTAATAAATCGCTATTGATTAATAATTTAACCTTTGGTAAAAACAACTTGAATACTGCGCAAAATATGAACGATTTGGGGGGGCTTTATTTAGAGATAGGGGATTACAAATTAGCTGAGGATTATGTATTGCAATCACTAGAAATAGCAGCTAAAGTTCTCGGAGTCGAGTCGGATTACTATGCGAGTATATTAAACAATCTTGGCGCTTTGTACGATGTGATGTACGATTACAAGTCATCTTTACCATATTTCAACCAAGCCTTAGAAATCAAAAAGAAGGCCTTAAGCGAGGGGCATCCGGATTATGCGCTTAGTTTGAACAATCTTGGACTTACTTATCTAGATATGGGTGATTTCAAACTCGCTGAACTCTATTTCAACCAAGCCCTCGAGATTCGAAAGAAGAGATTAGGCGAGGAACATCCGGATTATGCGAGTAGTTTAAACAGTCTTGGTGGTTTGTATTATAAAATGGGCAATTACAAAGCTGCTGAACCGTATTACAAACAAGCCTTGGAGATTATAAAGAAAGCCTTAGGCGAGGAGCATCCGAATTATGAGGCTTGCGAAACTAGTTTTGCCTTTTTTCTAACTAAGACAACTCGTGAGAAGGAAGCGTTAGAGATATTGAATAAAAATTTCAGTAAAAAAGCAATAGGAATCGCTGACAACTTCGAATGGCTCAACGACCTCCAAAAGGAAGCTTATTGGAAAAAGGAAAGTTCGTTTTACGATAATTTGTCTTGGTTTGCCAATGAGGCCTATGATAAGGTACCTGAAGCCGTTAGTTTAAATTACAATGCCGCCTTAGTAAATAAGAGTAAAATGCTGGAGGCAAAGATTTCCAGCGAGAATTACTACCGCGAAGTGGACGAACTTAGGGAAGAGTTGGCATTTAGAAGACGGCTCTTAGCCAAAATGGAATCAGATGGGTCAACAAAAAAGGAGAAATTGGAAAAGCTTAACCACGAAGCAGATTCGTTAGACAAGCGCTTAACCTTAAGTTGGCCAGAATATGCACAACAAAAGAAAAACCTATCCATTACTTGGGATCAAGTACAGCAAAATTTGGATAAAGGCGAAGCTGCTATAGAGTTTGTTCGATTTAAGAATGAAGATGATTCTTTGTACTACTACAACGCTCTGGTACTAAAGAAAGGAGATAAAAACCCAACGCTGATAAAACTTTGTAAGGAAAAGGAACTTCAGGAAATCAAACCCAAAATGGGTTATAGTGCCTATTATCCGCTTGTTTGGCAACCATTGGATATTGTATTGAAGGATATCAAAACCATTTACTATGCTCCTACCGGCGAGCTCTATAATGTGCCCTTTCATGCCATTTATGCACCCAAAGGAAAAGGAGATGAAGTACTCGCAGCTAAAACAGACAAGCGTGGCGTTGTCATACAAAACGAACTTGCTGCCACCGAACAGAACGCGCAGTACTTGATGGATCGCTTCACCATGCACCAGTTAACGTCAACGCGTTATTTGGCAATGGGCCTAAAACAAAAAGCAAATGAGTCCATTGGAAACACCATGGCCATGGTCGGTGGAGTAAACTACGATTACTTACCGGGATCAACTGCTTCCCCTAAAAAGAATAAAAAAGATAAAAATGCCAATCGCAGCAGCGACTCTACTTCAGACAAGTTGAATTACCTTGAAGGCACTAAAACTGAGGTGGAGCAAATCAATAATAAGGTTACTTCGGCAACTTGGCAAACCAAATTGATTGAAAACAACGAAGCCATTGAGGAAAACATCACGAAACTGGAAGGTAAAGAAGCCAAAGGAATTCTCCACCTCGCCACCCATGGCTATGCTTTTGCTGAACATGATTTTAACGATACAACTATAAATAAGAATTCTTTGCGCTACAGTTACCGCTACAGCACCAACCCCATGGTACGCAGCGGTCTTATATTGGCAGGTGGCAACTGGGCCTGGATGGGCAGCGATACACTCTCAAAACTCGGCGCAGAACAAAACGGAATCTTAACAGCCTTAGAGGTTTCTCAGCTTAACCTGAAGAAAACCAAACTCGTAGTACTCTCTGCCTGCGAAACCGGCCTCGGTAAAATAGAAGGCTCAGAAGGAACTTTCGGTCTCAAGCGCGGCTTTAAACTCGCCGGCGTAGAACAGATGATTGTTTCCCTCTGGTCGGTCCCCGATAAAGAAACCATGGAATTGATGACACTTTTTTATACCGATCTCACAAAGACGTTAAACCCTGTCATTTCGTTCGAAAAAGCCCAAAAAGAAATGCGAAACAAATATCCAACACAACCTGATAAGTGGGCGGGGTTTGTGTTGGTGAGGTAATTTAAATTCAATTTCAATTTATGAAAAAGTACATTATTATTCCATTTTATTTAGTTGTTCTACTAAGTAAAGTTATTGCTCAGCAAGATCAATATGATTTATTAAAATTACAATATGATCAATTGCAAATGAACTCCAATTATAAAGGAGCATTGTTAACCGCTAAACAATTGAATAAGCTAGCTCTTAATTTGCAGGATGAAAATAGCTTGCGGTTTGCAGTTAGTTATCGATATATTGGGAATTGTTATGAGTCACTGCTAATGGGAGATTCAGCATTATTATATTGGGATAAATCTTTGATATCGTTATCAAAACAAAATTGTTCTGATTGCTTAGATGCTGCGCATTGTTATAATAATAAAGGCGCTTTTTTTGGTAATAAGGGGGATTATTCTCAGGCAATTGTACATCATCTTAAGTCTCTGGAAATAAGGAAAAAGGTATATGGGAATATACATGCAGAAGTTGCTTATTCGTTGAATGTCCTTGGAAATTTATATAGTAAAACAAAAGATTTTAAAACAGCTGAAACTTATATAAAGAGTTCGGCAGATATGTTCAAAAAAACCATTGGCGAGGAAAATCAGGAATACGCAGGTAGCTTAACTAGCTTGGGTCTTTTATTCTTAAATCTTAAAGATTATAAATCATCAGAGCCAAATTTAAAAAAATCAATGGAAATTTATAAGCGAGTAATAGGTGAAAAGCACCCTGATTATGCATCTAGTTTGAATAATCTGGCAGTACTATATGCTGAAATTTTAGATTATAAATCCGCGGAACCATATTATATTAAAGCAAAGGAAGTTTATCAAATAGTATATGGTGAGAATCATCCATCATTTGCAGCGAGTGTATATAGCTTAGCAAATTTTTATTTGATAACTGCAGATTATAAATCATCAGAAATTTATTTTAAAAAGTCTCTTGAATTATATAAAAAAATGAATGGAGTGGATGATCCTTTTTATGCAGCTTGTTTGTATAATTTAGGTAATTTAAACTTTAAAATGGCAGACTATAAAACCGCTGAAGATTACTACAAGCAGGTAGTGTTAATTAATAAAAAAATATTTGGTGAAAATCATTCTGATTATGCAAGTTCTATTATGGTGCTAGGCAACATATGTTGTGAGTTGGGAAATTATAAATCAGCTGAAACCTATTATAAACAGGCAAATGAAATTTACAAAAAGATTAATGGACCTGAACAAACAATTTATGCAGGAGGTTTGAATAACCTAGGTGCATTATATTTTTTAATAGGTGATTTTAAATCTGCGGAACCATTATATAAAGAGGCATTAGAAATAAACAAGAGAACCATGGGCAAAGATCACCCTGATGTCGCTATTTGTTTGAATAACTTAGGTCTATTATATTACAATCTCGGAGATTTTAATTCATCTTTAATAAATTACCAACAATCGTTAGAAATTAGAAAGAAAATTGTTGGTGAGTTCCATGTAGAGTATGCCGATGGTATTAATAATCTTGGAATTCTTTATCAAGGTGCTAAAGATTATAAATCAGCAGAAATTTATTTTAAACAAGCTTTAAAAATTAGGGAGAAGGTATTAGGTGAATTTCATCCAGACTATGCAACTAGTATTACATGTCTTGGTGTTTTATATTCAGAAATGGGAGATTACCTGTCTGCTGAAAAATATTATAGAATTTCACTAAAAAATAAATTACACTATGTCAGCAATAATTTTGTTTGGTTATCTGCACAGGAAAAAGACTCATTTTGGAAAAAGGAAAAATCATTTGGAAATTATTTGAATAGATTTTCTGCCAAGGCTTATGAAATGGCTCCTTTATGCACTGAACTTTCTTATGACGCAAATCTAGTTTCGAAGTCATTAATACTTGAGTCATCAAGAGAGCTAGATCAAGCAGTTTTTAAATCTACAGACAGTCAATTAAAACTTAAATATGCAAAATTAAAGGAATTAAGATCTCAATATAATAAACTTCTAAGTGAGGGTAGTAGTGATAAATCCTTATTAGAAAAAATCAAAACACAGGCTGATTCTTTGGATAAAATTCTAGTTGGTAAATTAGGTAATTATGCAAGTTTTAAAAGAAAATTTGAAATTACTTGGAAAGATATTCAATTAAATCTTACAGAAAAGGATGCTGCAATTGAGTTTGGAGTATATTACGATAATGAAATTGAATATTATCTTGCATTGATTGTCCGTAAAGGTTACGAATCCCCAAAATTGGTAAAATTAGCAACTGGAGATAAAATTAAGGAAGCTGTTTTAAATAGAGATTTTTCAAATCTATATACCCTAATTTGGAAAGATATCGATAAATTTTTAACAGGAGTAAACACCGTTTATTATAGCCCAGCAGGCGAGCTTAATAATTTAGCCTTCTCTGCTTTGTGCTTTGAGGCAGGAGATTCTTTGGTTTCGTCTATGACCGCGCAAAATCGCGGAGTTGTTATCAAGATGGAAGGTGATTCGTCTCGTTCATGTAAGGCCGTGCTCATGGATAAATACACCCTACACCAAATAACTACCACGCGCTATTTGGCCGATGGTACATTAAAGAAAGAACGCTTGTTGAACAGCTCCATCACGCTATTGGGCGGCATTAATTATAATGACCTGCCCGCAAACGTTAAGGATGTTGAACA
>CAXNGM010000130.1:0-6597 GCA_964201695.1 Bacteroidia bacterium
TCTATAGCCATTGCTGGTGTAATCGAATTTTGTAGTTCTTTGTTTAATGTCCTCATTTTTGTTTTTATCGAGTTTGTTTGTTCGCTTTGTGTGTCTTATCAAATGCTTTATAAGTTTTAGCAGGATAGGATTCACAAATGTATCAAAGACGACAAAAACTTCCAAATAACGGGATGATTATAACGGCTTCAGATTTTTGCTTAGAAAGAAATCAATGATCTTGGTTTGTCTATTTTTATATTTTCTTTAATAATATATTGACTTTATAAATTAATAATTTAAATATTTATAAACCCAATTTTCACATGGCTTATTGCTTTAAAACTTTATAATTACGTTCTCTATTTTCTGAAATAATTTTTAAATAAATAATACCTGTAACTTCTTCAGATACATGTAAAATGTTATTTTCAAAAAAGGAAGACATTTCTTGCCCGAGAGTATTATAAACTTTTATTTCAGAAATCTTTACTTTGCTTGAAACTAATAATGTATTTCCAATCATTGGATTTTGAAATGAAATTGAAAAATTGTTTTCATCCTCAATACCAATAATTGTTTCATTGATAATTTCAATATTGCTTGAATAAAAACATCCATTCGCATCTACTACTTCATAAAGATATATGCCCGGCAATAAGCTGTCTATTAAACTACTCTCCAAATTGCCATTTAGAAATATGTTATAAGGTATGGTGCCCCCATTAATTATGCTATTTATAGAACCGAAATTCAATTCGGAATATGGGCTAATTTGAGATAGTACGTTTAAGGCATATGGACTAAATATGCTAATCGAGTCAACATATTCACAGCCATAATTATCACTATATTCATAAGTGTAACTACCAGGCAAAAGATTCAATAAAGTGTCGCCCTGTAATCCTTGATTCCATTGAACCGTATAATTATTTGATTGGTTCACAATGTCTAAAATGATACTACCATCTGCCGCGTCAGAACAACTAGTATTTTCGGCATTAATACTTATTTGAGGGGCATCTGCAACATTAATGAACAATGTATCACTGGATGTAACAAATCCTGAAGTTTCTGTAACATCAACCCAATAAGTTCCACTTTGAGTAACAGATAAAAATTGCTCTGTACTTCCATCGCTCCATAAGTAGGAATCATAAATCCCTGCATTCAAAATAACAGAATCACCACTACAAAAACTTAATGCACTGCTATAACTGATTTGATTTTGATATATTTCACCTTCATAAAAATGATATACTTGATTAACATTGATATTGTAGTATTTGTCAAGAATGCCACTCGTATATTTAATAGTAATCGAATCAATAATATTTGCTTGGCCTAAGCCAAAAATTAGATGCTGAGAATTTTGCCCTAAATAGTTCTCTCCACACATAGTATAATGGCTGTAACATTTATCTCCAGCATATATTGCTATCCACGAACCTATGGCCATTTTATTTGAGATTGTACCATGCAAAGTCAATTTTATATAGTTTCCTTCAGATCCTGTATTTTGCCAGAGAAAAGAGTCGTATTCCAAAGTGTTTCCTACAACGCAATCTGTCTTTCCATCATTATTAATATCTCCATTGGCTATTCCTCTGCTATCTGCAACGGCATTACTCTGAAAATTTTGAGGTGATTCAACAAAGCCATTGCCATTTTGATTCATATATAAATAATTCCTTGGGTCAGGCGTATCAAACTGACTTACAACCATTAAATCTAAATTACCATCGTTGTCTGCGTCAATCCAGCTAGCCCCCCATGTAGATTGCATATTAGCAACATTATAAAAAGCAGCAGATTCAATAAAATTGGAATTATTATTATTTACTAATAACCTACAACTATCTTCTATTCCAATATTTGTAATAAATATGTCTAAATCACCGTCATTATCAAAGTCACCAACTGTGCTAGTCATGCCATCAGTATTATCTGCAATAGAACCAGTGCTGGGCGCTACATCTATAAAGTTACCACCTCCTAAGTTTTCAAATAAATTATTATTGAAATAGTGCCTATCTGTTACAACATATAAATCAGGTAATCCATCTTTATTATAATCAATCCAGGTATTTGCCAAAGTTTGATTAATACCTACATCTATTTGACTTAAATGTGAGTCTGAAAAGGTACCATCACCATTATTTTTAAATAATGCATTTTTTTCTGAAATTAATGAATTATCCTCTTCATAAGAATAACGTCCAACAAATAAATCTAGAAATCCATCAATATTATAATCTCCAAAACTCATACTGTGATTGGCTCCCAAGAGTCCTTCTAGACCAGCCTGCTGCGTGAAGTCTATAAAGTTAAAATCCCCTAAATTTTTATATAATTTTAAAGGTCCGTTAAAAAATGTGACGAATAAATCATTTTGACCGTCATTGTCATAATCCACCCATAAGGCATGCTTTGCTTCCCCAGTATCATAAATATCCAAATCTATCAACTCAAAAGTTCCTTGATTATTACGGTAAAACTTTATGCTTTCATTATAACGAAGAAATGTTAAATCATCCCAACCATCGTTATCAAAGTCATAAAAAGAGATACCGCCACCAGTTAAATCAAATAAAGGACTGTAAAATTCGTGTATATTTTGCTGTGATGCAACATTTACAAATGTTTGCGATTGAATGTCACCTCTTAAAATAATTAAAAACAATATAAAAATGTTAGGTTTTATCATTGTATAAGTTAGTTTATAATCAATTTGAATTCTTTTTGTAATTCGTCCGTTTGGCAAATTATAATATACAACCCAATATTTAAGTTAGGTAATTTAACACTTTGAACTTTATTGTTCGTAGGGATTAAAGATTCATTGAATACCATTTTACCATCGCTGCTATAGATAGATAGTTGCTTGAAAACCTCATTGCCATTTTCAGATACAAAGCTTAACAATCCAGCTCCTTCAATTGGATTCGGATAAATGAATGTTTTATTCGTTTCAACAACATCGCTTATGGTCATTGGATCATAGTTAATCTGAAAATAATTATCATACACATAAGTTGTAATCACATTCCCGGCAATATCATAAACTTGCTGCGTGGCAACATCTATTTCTGGTTCACTAAAAGTAATGTTCTGAATATCGTAAACTGATTTATAGGTATATGAATTCAACCATGAAGATGCGCTTGAATTAACACTTAAAATACTACTAACATTTTGAGTTGCTATAAAATCAAAAACTGGTGTATTCGCATTGTCAATTGGTTCATCAAATACTGCTAACAATTGAAAACTAGTATTACTTGAATTTACCAAATAGGTATTGGCACTTAATACCAAAATTGATGGATTTTTTGTATCAATGTTAATCCAGTCGTCAACAGAATTCAACGATTGTCCATTCCCCAAAACATCTTGCCCAAAATTTATTTGTAAGCTCAATTCAGGAATTTCGATGTTGTTGTCTAACACGTTAAATAGGGCATGATAGGTTGTATCGTTTAACCAACTGCTGCTAAAAATTGAATAGGTTACATCTGCCAATAAATTTCCATCGTTATACAATTCAACTACTGGCAATTGGTTTGTGTTCATTTTTTCGCTGAAAGTAATATCAACAAAAAAGCCTCCTGAGCCAACACTTGCATCCGCTATTATATTATCAGATGAACTATAATTTACAATGAGAGGACGCTTTGTATCAATACTGAACAGTGAATCTATTTGAATGGTACTGGGGCTATTCCCAGAAATATCTTTAATGCCATTCAATAAAATACCTATATCAAATGTTTCATTGATTACATTTTGTAAATTAAAACTAAGTTGGCAATGCAAACTATCAATCCAAAATGTATTGCTATTGTTGATGCTCAAAATATTACCTAATAAACCTGCAGAAGTAAAATCAATTGATGGTACCATATTAGTATTCATTGGTTTATCAAAATTGATAGTGAATACAATAGCTTGACTGCCAATATCATTAATTGTAAGTTTATTATCACTTACCAATGCGTTCAATACATTGGGATTTTTTGTATCGATTTTAAACAATAACGAATCATTAAAAGAAATCTGATTATTACTAGCTAAATCATTAACATTATTGATTAATATGCCTATGTTATCAATGATTTCATTGTTATCTGCTACATTATATACTTTGCGATAAATGGTATCGTTTAGCCACATACTTTGTGCTGTATTCAAGGTAAGAGTATTTGAAGTGCTTAAAGCACTGTTGAATTGAATAGTTGGAACACTAGTGGCATCACAAAACTCATTGTATTTAATATCAATATTTATATTGCTCGACACCACACTATCATTTATTAATGTGTGATTTAAAATGCATAAACTTACCAATGGATTATTTTTATCAATCCTAAATGGTTGCAAACTGATATATGGATTTTGAGTTATTCCTGCCAAGTTTTTTGCATTCTTAAACTGAATGGTCACATTATTAATTGTTTCGCTAAATGCGGAAATCAAATAAGATAACTTAAATGTTGATTGATTTAGCCAGCCCGAATTAATTAAACTAAGTGAATTAATTAAAGGATGAAATGTATTCAAAAATGTAGTGGTAGGATAAATGGTGGTATCCATTAATTCACTGTAAGCAACAGTAAGCGATATCGTATCACCTATATTAGCAGCACTTACCACATTTAAACTTGGATTCACCGACTGCACATTTGGTTTTTGTGCATTATACAAAGTATTGGTTAATGCAAAGGCTTGGGCACCTAATTCAATACCAATTTTTCTACCAGCAATATCATCAATAGGAGGATGTATGCCTCCCCAAATTCGAGATAAACTGCATTGATCACTTGCATCTTTGTATGTAGCCCACTGTAAAATGATGGTTTGACTTGGGCCTTCCTCAAATTTTAAAAACTCATTTTGAGGAGCAACAAAATTACTCATCCCACCTGGAAAAAATTCATTTCCAGTGATGGCTGTCATTACTTCTGCCGCTGTACGGGAAAATGTTGAATGTCCTGATATGTATCCTGCAAATGGAGGTGTTACAAAAGTCGGTCTTTGATAGGGCCACCAATTTTCTGCCAATATCCAGCCAACACCACTCATGTCAGTTAAAGGGTTCGAAATATAACTTGGTCCTCGCCAAGTATATAATTTAATTTTTCCTACATACTCATTATTAGCTCCAGCGAGCGAGTCGCCTGTCATTACAACTTCTATAAAGTTAGCGACCAATGGTATGCCTTTAGGACTATAATTCGCCAAAGATGTATCTGAACTTTGTCCCTGATCAGCCATGTATCTGATGGCTGAAACAGGCCTTACATAATCGTACCAGCCTTTATGACTCCAAGCGCTTATGGCTGCATCATGCATTGAACCACCTAAGGTTAAATAAGCCTTTACATCATACTCTAAATCATCAAGCACGGGGCCTTGTCCTGCCCATTTTTTTTCAAATAATGGATCATCACTCACGTGGTTATAAATCTCAAACCAATGTCCTGGTGGGGTTTCGGAATCTAAACCATCGGCCCAAAATTCAGCCAATACCCTGGCATAGTCGCCACGTTTTACTATTTGTGGTACATATGGTTGATTGGTTATAGGATTTAACGCATGACCAACACCCGGATCTCCACCATTTGTATAATCATAAAAGTTTTGAAAATCGGCCCAGGTGTTTGGCAATGTGTTTACATTTCCTTGACTAGCAGGCGAAATATCCCACATTACTCCATCTGTAGTATCCATATGCGACTGCCATACAGAAACCATACTGAAATTCCATTTGTAAAAATCATCTAAACCGCCTCCATTTATCGTATCAATATAAGCCGGATCTCCCTGGTCATGATATACTTTAAAATTATTTCCATCACGAACATGTGTGGTAACATCAGCAGCTGTCATCGAAAATGGTTTTACATTTCCCCATTCGGGTCCTAAATGTGGAGGATCTGAAGTCAATAAATTGCCAGATTGATCAATAGCTACCGACAAACTTATAGCTTGCCAACGGTTCGGATCTATCATACTTGGATTGCCTGGTTGCTCCACTAAAATTTTAGGGTTAACAGGTTGATAGTATTGATAAGCATAATTATTTATTTCATTAGACCCATCTTGGTAACCATAAGCAATAATTCTATTGGCTATGTAGTTGCCTAAAGCGGCTGGATTACCATTCGCATAATCAATAGCGGTATAGTTAATATCATAACCGAGTGAATCCATCTGGTAATTAATATTGGCAGTAATAACTCCCAAACCGGGTGCTAAGGCAAAGCGATGTTTTATTAATCGATAAGCTGCATAACTAATGGCTTTTTTACGAGCCGCCTCAATGTCTGTAGGAACTGGAACGCCTAAAAATGTTGCGGTAAATCCATTTACATTTTTACCTAAAAAATAGGTATCTGCATTGGGGTCATAAACCGCCCAAGCATCATGCATTGCAATCGACATGTGATACAAATTACGCGCATGAACGGGTGGTCGTGCAAAATCTTTCCGTATTGATTTTAATAATTGCATGCTCCAAAATTGAGCAATTGAAGTGGTTTGAGCTTGTGTTTGAGAGTTCCCAAAAGCTAAAATCAGAAAAATTACGGGTAACAATTTTTTCATAGATTTTCTTTT